>VFZQ01000012.1 GCA_016871135.1 Acidobacteriota bacterium
CGGGCGCCTGTACAATCGACCGGAACGACCAGTGCAGAAGCAGCGGCGCGATCAGCGTTGTCATCACGGCCATGACAACCACGATGCCATAGGCCTGTTGTGAAATTGTCCCCATTGTCGCGCCGATCTGGGCGACAACCATGCCAACTTCTCCGCGCGGCACCATGCCGCAACCGATGCGTTTGGCTTCGGTGAGTCCGAGCGGCCACGCGCCGAGGCCGCAGCCGAGCAGCTTCGACACCACGGCGGCGACGGTGATGGCGGCGGCAAGCCAGAGCGTGGCGGGATCGCGCAGCACGTTGACATCGAGCGCCAGTCCGATCGACGCCAGGAAGAAGGGCACGAGCAGTTCGGTGATGCCTTGCGCTAGGTCGTGCACGCGGTGATGGACGGTTTCGGCGAGCGCGACGCCGGCGAAAAAAGCGCCGATGATCGCGGCGACACCGGCTTGCGAGGCCAGCCAGGCGAGGGCGAAGAGAAGGATCATGGCGATGGTGAATTGCGACTCGCCGCTCTTCATTTTTCGCTCGACCTTGGGCAGGACCTTCCCGACGGTTTTGGTGCCGATGCTGAAGATGAGGACGGTGAAGAGGATCGACAGGCCGGCGGTGATGGCGAGTTGGAGGTAGTTGACTTCGCCCTGGGCGATCGACGAGACGACGGCTAGGACGATGAGTCCGAGAACATCGTCGATGACGGCGGCGGCGAGGATGATGCGGCTGGCGACGGCGCTGAGCAAGCCCATCGACGCGAGCACCTGCGCGGTGATGCCGACCGAGGTCGCGACCATGGCGGCGCCGACGAACAGGGATTCGATATTGGTTCCGCCGCCGCCGCGATAGATGGCGTAGCCCATCGCGAGCGGGACGATGACGCCGAGCGTGGCGACAATGGTGGCGGTCTTTCCGACGCTGAGGAGATCGGAGGCTTTCACTTCGAGCCCGACGCGGAAGAGGAGGAACAACACGCCGAGTTCGGCGAACTCGCGGACGCTGGCGGGTTGGACGAGGCCGAGTGCGCTGGGGCCGAGGATCACGCCGGCGATAATCTGGCCGACGATGTTCGGCATGCGTAGCGCTTCGCAGATCTCGCCGAGGATCTTGGCCGCGCCGAAGACGAGAAGCATGGCGAGGGGAAGACTAGTCGCATGCGCGGCGGCGGCCATAATGATTACTATGGCATCCCCTTGGTTCGACGTGCCGCTGGCCGATTACGAAAGGCACAGTGGCCGCCGAAGCGTTCTCCGCGCGCCAGTTAATCGCCGACGAGCTGAATTTCTCCCATCACGACTGCGCAACGATCGCCTGCCGCCGGACGGAGTTGGCAAGACTATCGCGCCCGCGGCTGCGCTAATCGCCAGTTCAGAATCACCGTAACCGGCGGCGTATGGGTGAGCTGTAAGGCTTCATGGTCAGGCGCCGACATGGACGGTGCTGGCGGCGGTGGCGAGTGGCGAACGGCTATCCTGAAATCACCTCGTGCCAATTTCGATACCTGACTCCGAACTTTCGCTCAGCTTCGTGCGCGCCTCGGGGCCGGGTGGGCAGAATGTCAACAAAGTCTCCACCGCCGTTGAGCTGCGCTTCGACGTTGCTCATTCACCTTCGCTCCCGGAGCCGGTGCGCCGCAGGTTGATCGCGCTGGCGGGCAATCGCGTCACGCAGGACGGCATTCTGATCCTCACCGCGCGGGAACATCGCACGCAGGAGGCCAACCGCGCCGAAGCGCGTATGCGGCTCGATGAACTGATCGCGCGCGCCGAGGTCGTTCCGAAACGGCGCCGAGCGAGCAGGCCCACGCTTGGATCGAAGCTGCGGCGGCTGAACGACAAGTCGCAGCGGAGTTCGGCCAAGAAACTGCGCGGCCGGCCGAGCGACGACTAACGCCGACGCCGCGCGACCGGGTATTCGACGGCATCGGTCCGGCATCCGGCAAGGTAGGCTTCGATCTTCTTCACCACGTCCGCATTCGCCGCCGCGACATTGCGAGCTTCGCCCGCATCGGCCGTCAAATCGTAAAGTTCAAGGGGTCCATCAAGACCGTGCCGCACCGCCTTCCACCGGCCCCTTCGCACAGACTGATGGAAGCCTTCCTTGCCGCCGAAGGACTCCCAGTACAGCGGGCGATTGGGGTCCTGCGTCTTCCCGAACAAAGTCGGCGCGACCGAGATGCCGTCGACATTGTTCGGTATGCCACGCACATCGGCGAGATCGGCGAGCGTTGGCAGAACGTCATAGAAGGTCCAGGGAAAATCGCTGACGCTTCCCGCCTTGATCTTTCCGTTCCAGCGGGCGATCATCGGCACGCGTGTACCGCCCTCATAAGCCGCACCCTTTCTGTCGCGCAGCGGGCCCATCGTGCCGAAGGGCTTGTATTCGAACGTGCCGCCGTTGTCGCTTGTAAAGAACACAAGCGTGTTGTCGTCGAGCCCGCACTCTTTCAACTTGGCCATGATACGGCCGACGTAGCTATCCATGCGCGTGACCATGGCGGCGTAGTTCTTGGCGTCGTCCGGCCAGTTCTCCTTTGCGTAGCCGCCGAGTTCGGGCGCTTCGAATTTCGCGTGTGGAACCGTCGGCGTGAAGTAGAGGAAGAAGGGATCGTAGCGATGCCGGTCGATGAAGTGCAGCGCTTCGCGGCAGAACAGATCGGACGCGTACTCGCGGCGTTGATCGTTCAGATTGCCGTGGATCGTTTCCCTGGTTTTGTTGCGCCACAAGTACTTCGGGTAGTGGCTGTGCGCGTGTTGTTGATTGAGAAAGCCGTACCATTCGTCGAAGCCGTGATCGTTCGGCAGGCCGGTTGTATCGGGCTCGCCGAGACCCCACTTACCGAAGATGGCCGTGGCGTAGCCGCGCGTATCGTCGAAGGCATCGCGCCATTCGGGGCCTTTCAGAACTTGGGCGATGGTAAGGTCGTCGGCCTTCAATGCAACGCGGCCGCCTGTTCGCACCGACGCATTCCAACGCACGGTCGTGTGACCGGTGTGTTGTCCCGTCATCAACACGCTGCGCGAGGGCGCGCATACGGTCGCGCCGGAGTAGCAGTCGGTGAAGCGCATGCCCTCCGACGCCAGGCGATCGATGTTCGGTGTGCGGATCAACTTCTGCCCGTAGCAGCCGAGGTCGAAGACGCCCATGTCGTCGGCCATGATGAACACGAAGTTCGGCGGCTGTTTGCGGCGCGTCTGCGCGGCAACGGCGGCGGTGGACAAAAACGCACGCCGGGTGAGTAGAGGCATGAGAACATCATAAGTGGAAATGCCGCCTGCCTCACTGCTACGCCGGGAATGGCTCGCTTGCTCTGCAGCGCTCGGCGCCCAGACGGTGCATGAGGAGCTGCAACAACTGGCGCGGAATGCTCCGTTGGCGCTGGCATTCAGGGGCGATGGCTTAAGCTGGCAGCGGGAGTTTCGCGCGCGCCTCGATGACTCGCTCAGCAACTACGCGCCGCCCGCAGCGTGGAAGGCGACGCAGGTGCGCCGCGTTGTTTTGGAAGGTTATGTACGCGAAGAGTTGATTCTCCGCGCCGAAGGCCATCGCGATCTGCCGGTCCATCTGCTGATTCCCTCCGGCGGCCTGGCGAAGCGGGCGGCCGTCCTCGCGTTGCACGGACACGGTGCGTTCGGCCACGACGCGGTAGCCGGCATCGACGACACACCCGAGCGCCGCGAGAACATCGCCGCAGCCAACTACGATTACGGACGACAACTGGCACTGCGCGGCTACGTCGTCGCGGCACCGTGTTTCACGCCATTCGGACCACGCCTCGGCCGCCGTGAAGACTACAAAGGCGACGACCCTTGCGCGGTGACGTTTGTTCGCATGCAACTGTTCGGCAAGCTGCTGATCGGCGAGAATCTGCGCGATGCTTTGTGGGCCATTGAACTGCTGGCCGCCGACCCGCGGGTCGATGCGGGACGGATCGGTTGCGCCGGCCTTTCACTTGGCGGCCGCATGGCGATGCTTACCGCCGCGGTCTCTCCGCGCGTTCGCGTGGCGGTGATGTCGGGCGCGCTCAACATGCTGCAGGAACGGGTGCGGGCGCGCTACTCGTGCGGCGCGCAGATCATCCCCGGTCTGTTGAACTACGGCGATGTACCGGAGATCGCCTCGCTGATCGCGCCGAGGCCGTGCCTGTGGGAAGCCGGCAAGCAGGACAAGTTGATGGTGGCGGAGTGGATCCCGCCGGCGATGGATAAGATGCGGCGGGTATGGTCGGCGCTCGGCGCGCCGGATGCGCTCGAAGTCGATTCCTTCGATGGCGGGCATCGATGGAACGGAGTGAAGGCGTATCCATTGTTGGCGCGCGTTCTGCGGCAGTAGCTGGGGTCAACCGCCGAGCCCCTTCGCGCCTCCATCAGCGCGGCCAGCGGCTCATCCAACGGAGAACCTTCCGGAAGCGCCTGAAACAAAGCGGCGACAGACGGCAGCGGGTTGGGCGACTCCAGATCGCCTCGCGGCACAACTTGACCGCCAGCTTCTAATCGCCGGACTGGTACGCGGCCACCGCACGTGTCGCCAGCGCCGCGGCGCCTTCCTGCATATTCCTCCGACGATCTCAGTTCCTTGAAACGATCACACGCATCGGAGCTGCCACGGTCCGCGGAATCCATACGACGAGGTCTTCGCCATCGAGTCGGTGCGTGATTCCTGTGCGAACAGTTGCAAGCGGCTTGCCGTCGACGCGCACCTTGGCGGACGCCGCGTTCCAGTTCTTAATGACAAGCGCCGGGTTGACAAGCGGCGAACCGGCGCCGGCTTGGAGCGTCAATTCGATCACCGCGGCAGAGTTATCGCGGCGTGCAAATACGTAAGCGCCTTCGGTACGATCAAAGCCCTGAGATTCGAAGCCCGCGGACTTCAACTGCGCCGCCGGGGCCTCCAGCCAGGATTTCGCGAGCGGAAGCAAATCGGTGACAGTTCCAGTTGTCAAACCGTTCAACATCACCATCGTTACTCCGTCGGGCCGCTCTTCGTGCGGCTTCCAGGATTGAATGTGCGTGAGCGAACTGTGCGAGACGCGATCGGGCGCGACGGCCCATCGCCCGGTGGAACGGATCTGCTGCGACACCGGCCAGTGATTCCACCATGGGAACATCGAGCGCTCGCGGATGATTTCGCCGGCGTAGCAATCGATCGCGACCTGCCGTGGATCGACGATGACGAACGGACTGTACTTCGCCTTTAGATTCACAAGATGGATGTTGCCCTGTGCGGGCCTGGTAAGCCACTTGTGCGTATGGGTGTCGCGGTCGGAGATGCGATGCAGCGTGCGAAGTGTTTCGGCGTCGAAGTTGGCCTTTTCGCCGGGCGCCTCTTTCTCCCAGTTGTAGGTGTGGGCCTCGCCTTTCATGTTGCCAAGCGTGATGGCGCCGGGCTTGATGTTGTCCTCGGGCCGGGTGCCGGGCGGATTGATGACAATCGATTCGTGGAACTGGCGGAAATTGATCTCTCCGGCGCCCTGGCCTTCGACGACGTACGGACTCGTCGCGAAGGTCTGGATCTTGCGAACGCAAACGCCGTCGGGATAAATCGTGTATGTCTCTTCGACCCAATCTCCCCAACCGGTGAGCGGATCGACAAAGACCGGCTCGTAGTTCACGCTGATTGGGGCGTAGCGCCACTGCACAACGACGCGTGCCGGCGTGCTCTCAATAATTTTCGCGGTGGAGTAGCGGGCCTGTTTGTCGGCCATCGGCTCGGCACTCGTTGGCATGCCCTCACGCTGGCTCTCGTGAAACTCATTCGTGTACCAGATGCCGTTCTCGGTTACCCACGCTGGGACATAACTCGTGCCGCGCCAGAAGACCAAACGCGTGGGATTTCCTTCGAAGCGGACGACGATGTCGGGCTGGCCGCCGACGCGCCACGGGCGCTCCCATTCGTCGCTGTAGCGGAGGCGGGTGTAGTAGGCGCCAAAGCGGCCCGGGCCCTTTGGACCGGACGGAAGGATGGGCGGGCCGAGCGGCGCCTGTGCCGGCGGTTGCGCGGCCGCGAACTGCGTCAGAGCGCGGTCGTGGATCCGCACCTCGTCGATCAGTCCGTCGAATGAATACGCAACATCGGCGACCAAACGCACTTCCTCGCTGAGCGGGCGAGGCGTCAGATTTCGACCGATCCAAAGGTCCGAGCCAGCCGCTGGCTCGTGTGGACCACGCACCGCGTGCGCGCCCGCGGGAGCGCCGTTCCAATAAAGGCGAATGCCCTCGGCGGGATCGAACGTCGCCGCGATGTGATTCCAGCGATAGAGCGGCAGCGGCTTCTCCGAGCGCGACTCGATCCACTGCCCGCCAACGGCGGCGTGGAGTCCGAAGTGGCCGTTGGGATCGATGGAGAAGGAATAGCCGCGCTTGCGGTCTTTCTCCTGATTGACGAGCGCGCACCACGTCCATGGATAGGTTTGAATCGCTACCCACGCTTCGATGGTGAACGCTCCGTTTAGCCGCGGCGCTTGCGCGGCCGGGCGAATCAGATGTGTCGTTTGTCCATCGGAGCGCAGCGCTTGTCCGGCGATGCCGGGCGAGAATCGGTGAAACCCTTCGAGGCGGTCCGGCGCGGTCACATTTTCCCAAGACCATGACGCGACCTGAGCCGCCAGCGCACCCGTGAGCGCGATCGAAACAACAATGACTTTCATTCCGTTTTCCCTGAACGAAGCATTAACACCGCGGCGTATAACACCACGACAATCACCAACCAGCGCAGGCCCTCCATGGGCAGCGATTTGACGACGAACGCCGCCAGCGGAACCCCGGCCAATCCGCCCAAGGCCAGCCCGAGCGCCACCGGCGGCGCGAACGCGTTTCGTTTCACAAACTGCGCGCTGGCCACCGGCATGAGGAACGCCGACGAGCCCATCATGATCGGAAACGCCGCGGCAGGATTCATTCCGAGCAGACTCACCATCGTCATGCAAGGTGCATAAAATCCGATGCCGAGCGTGCCGACCGCGCCGAACAAGAAGTTACCCAACACGGCCACGATCAGTTTCCAACCGGTCAATCCGAGCGCCGCGCCGCCCGCGGGAAATAAATCGAACTGCCGCATCAACAGCACCACGGCCGCGAACAGAAGAGCTCCGCCGACGCCACGCTGAACACCGCGCCGCGACAGCCCCGCGACGGCGGCCGCGCCAAACCACGCACCCGCGACCGCCCCGCCAATCATCAGAACCAGCGTCACCGCATCCACTTCGATCGCCGTGATGTAGATGAAGGCTTGCAGAATCGTAGGCAACGTGTGGCCCGCGTTCAACGTGCCGGGAATCAGGTGATCGGGAGTCATCGAACGGAATTTGAAAATTGCCGTCGTGGTGGCGAAAGACCCGATGCCGAGTGTGTCGAAGAAATTCGTCGCGAAGCCGGTGACAACGTGCGCGGGCGCTGGACGAACACCGCGCAGCGCGCCGAAAAACACGCGCGCATAATAAGCCGTGAACGCAGCAAGAGTCAGATAGATCGCGTTGACCATGAGCTAACGCTTCAGCGCCTCCCGCGCCGCGATGCCGACGACGTCGTTCGGCGATTGCATCGCTTCTGCCTCGCGCAGCAGCGCCGGCGCCGCCTTCAAATTTCCGAGTGCCCGAATCGCTTCCGCCTGGGCGAGATAGCTGTCGTCCTTACGAAACCGCTCTTCGAAGAACGCCGCGAGGGACGCGTCCTTCAAACGATTGAGCGCCGCCAGGGACGCTGTACGCACTCCGGAGTTACGATCTTCCACGGCACGGGCGCGAAGAAACGCGACGTCACCGGCCGGCAGCGCATCTCGCCGCACCGCCCAGAATGGATCGCTCTCGGCCGCCTTGCGCAGAGCGCTTGTGATCGCTGGATCCGCCGCACGAGTCCGCAACGCCGCGGCCGCGTCCATGCGTCCAATCGCGTTGTCATGCGCGAGTTGGTACAGCAGTTCCTCCTCGGATTTGTCGAATGTCAGCTCCTTGAGCAGAACGTCTCCGTCGTCGAAGTGAACCAACAACGGCTTGGTTGCGGCCGGCAACGAAAACAATTCCTCCCGCTGCCGCACCCATACGTTGTGAACCTGTTTCCCGGCGGCCGTTGTAATGCCGATGGCAACCGGCAGCGCGTAGAGTTCGCTCTGCTTCTGCGCGACCTTCAACCGGATGACGCCGGAGTCCCATGTATAGCTGACCTCAAGTTTCGGATGGCCGGCGCGAAAGACCCATTGATCAAAGAACCAGTCGAGCGTTTGGCCGGACGCCTCGCGAATCGCGATCTGCAAGTCGTGCGTGTCCGCGGAACCGAAGGCGTGCTTTTTCAAGTAGTGCGCGATCGACCGGCGAAACGGCTCTTCGCCCATCTGCGCGCGCAACATGCCGATCACCACCGCGCCTTTCTGATACGTGTGGCGGTCGAAATTTTCGTTGGGTTGATTCCAGCGATCGAGAACGATCGGCCGCATATAGCGCTGCTTCGCCTCGGCCAGGTAGGCGCGCTTCTTCGCGAGAAGATCGAGGGCGCCGGCATCTTCCCCGAGCGACTGCTTGAGGTAGAAGTGTTCATAGTAAGTCGCGAAACTCTCGTTGAGCCACGTGTGGCTCCAGTCGCGCATCGTGACCAGATTGCCCCACCACTGGTGCGCCGCTTCGTGCGCGACCAGCCAGTGCGCAGGGAAGTCCTGATCGGCGCGCGCGTCGTGAATCGTGTTGTCGCCGATCACGGTCGCGCTGGTGCTCTCCGCGCCGCCGCGAAAATCGGGCAGCGTGATCTGATCGTACTTCGGCCAAGGATACGGATAGCCAAGTTCGCGAACGAAGAAGTCGATGATCTCGCGTGTTTTCCCGAAGCTGCGTTCGGCGTGGGGCGCGTCCTTGGGATAGACCCAATACGAAACGGGCAGCGCGCCCTTCAGGTCTTTCACCTGCACATACGGCCCGGCGATGAAGACATAGAGATACGTGGAGTGCGGTTGACTCTGCGCCCAGTGAAACGTCTTTTCGCGCTTGGCGCGATTGATGGTCACCGACCGCAACACGCCATTGGCGATCACTTGATAGCCGGCGTCGACGGTGGCGATGATCTCATGCGTGGCCTTGTCGTTCGGGTGGTCGTAACAGGGGAACCAGTGGCGCGCGCCCTCCGGAAAAGACAGCGTGTGGATTAGGCGAGGGCGTGTTGCGGTGGCGGGCTTGAACGTCAAGCCGAGGCCGTAGCCATTCGGCATGCCGAACGCAGTCGGGTCGATCGAAACGTTGTCGGCTCGATAGGAAATCGTGACCGTGGCTTCTTCGTGATAGCGATACGCGCGGCCGAGGTGAATCGTCAGCTTGCCGGGCGACTGCTCGAAACGAAGAGTGCCCGCCGACGTGACGCGAAACGTCTCGGCGTCGAGTACCAGCGTGTCGAAGCCGTCGCGCAACGGGCGGAAACGAATATCGGTCTTGCCTTGAAACGACCGGATGTCTTCGTTGAAGCTAAGCTCGATGCGATAGTGCAACACGTCGAAATCGTGGCTGCGCTCGGCGCGGCGCGGACGCGTGTTGACGTCGACTTGCGCGGCGAGTTGGGCCACGAGCCCAATCAGCAAAAGTACGCGTGGAATCGTCATGGCTTTGTTAGCGCGCGGAGTTGCAGAAGACCCGGCTCCCGCATCAGCTTCTCGATCTCGTCGGGTGTCGACACGAGAAAGTCCGTAAAGTTCTCGACGCCGGTGGCTGTCACGGCGACGACATCTTCCATGCGGACATAAAGATTCTCCTCGGGAATCCAAAGCATCGGATCAAGCGCAAAGACGATACCTTCGACGAACGGTTTGCCTCGATAGTTTCCGGGATCGTGGACGGTCATGCCCACGGGGTGCTGGAGGTGGCCCCGGAAGTTGAGCGCGGCTACGGCGCCTTTCCGGTAATTCGGGTTGGTGAACGTCAACGTCTTGAGGAACGCCTCCATTTCCGTACGCGCGCCGTCGAGCACCTGATCGGGCGTCACCCCAGGCCGAATGCGTTTCAAAAACGCACCGCGGTAGGCAAGAATGAATTCGCACAGCGCGCGCTGGTCCGGCGTGAACTTACCATTCACCGGCCAGTGCCTCGTGATGTCGCTGGTGTAGTAGCGATAGTCGGGCGCGTAGTCCATGAGCACGAGGTCTCCGGACTTGAGGACGCTCGCGTTGTGATGGTAGTGGCCGTGCCACGCGTTCGTTCCACCACCGATGATGGCCGGATACGCGGGGTATCTCGATCCATTCAGCAGAAAGACATAGCGCGCAACGGCATCCAACTGATACTCGTAGATACCCGGCCGCGTGCTGCGAATCGCCTCGGTAATCGCGAGGCCGGCGATCTGCGAGGCGCGGCGGATTACCGAAATCTCCCTGGGACTCTTGATGAGGCGCATCGGATCGAGTACGGGCGTGAGGTCGCGCAGTTCAAACGTCGGAAAGCGGCTGCGCAGCAGCGAGAGCAGGTGGCCGGTGCGCGATGGCCGACCGTCCCATGGATCGGAGGCGGCTTCGGCAACGCGGCGCAACATCTCGTCACGGCTGCCGGTGGCGCCCTCCTCGGGACTGAACGGGACATAGAGCGCTGGCGCCGGATGATGGACTTGAATCGGCGCCAGATGACGAGCCAGCATTTCGACACCGAACACATCGTCGACGCCGGCGCGTTCCTTGACGATTGCGACATCTTCCGCGGCCACCACCGGGCCCACTTGCCGTTCCCACGCGGGATTCCGGTGTTGTAGGTACACGCTCGTTTTGCGGGTGCGGCCATCCAGAAGCATGTAACAGTTCGGAGACTCTATGCCGCTTAGGTAGTAGAACTCGTTCGACTGCCGAAATATGTGCGGTGTGTCGGTCGCCGATGCGCACGGGATAAGAGCCAGCGCCCTGCGGCCAATCGCGTCGAAGACTTTGGCGCGGCGCTCCTGAAACTCGGCCGGCGGAAAGTCTTTCTGGTCGATTCCATTGGGTTGCGCCGAAGCGATCACGGAAAGAAAAAAGATTGCGTGTTTCATGATGTGTAAACCGGTTTTCCAAGTACTTCCATGCGCGGCGTGAAGCCGAGGCCAGGGCGCGGCGGCGCGGCCAACCGGCCGCCGTCGCGTTGCGGCGCGCCGTCGGCGATGCTGACGGTGACGTAACTGTTGAAGTCCGTCGACGAGAACAGAAATCGCGGCGACGTGCTGTGCGCCAGATGCGCGATCGCCGCCGTGACAATGTCGCCGCCCCAGGTGTCCTCGATCGTCATCGCGATGCCGAGCGAGACACATAGATCGCGGATCTGCCGCGCTTTCGTCAACCCGCCGACCTTCGAAATTTTCAGGTTGACCACGTCCATCGCGCGGTCCTCATACCCGCGCAGCACCGCACCGATGTCGTCGATCACCTCATCAAGAATGAACGGGCGGTTCGTGTGCTCGCGGACCGCGAGACACTCTTCATAGCGCATGCACGGCTGTTCGATGTAGACATCGACATCGCGCACCGCATCGGCGACGCGAATCGCCTGGTGCTGCGTCCAACCCGTGTTCGCGTCGGCAACAAGCACATCGCCGCGCTGCAGCTCCTTCGAAGCCAGGCGGATGCGTTCGATATCGACATCCGGATCGCCGCCGACCTTCAACTGAAACTTCGTGTAGCCTTCGCTGCGATAGCGGCCGACCATGCGCGCCATCTGCTCGGGCGCTTCCTGCGAGATCGCGCGGTACAGTGCGAAGCTCTCGCCGAACCGGCCGCCAAGCAGCGCGGCGACCGGCTGCCCGCATACTTTGCCGAGGATGTCCCAGCACGCGACATCGATCGCCGATTTCACATACGGATGCCCTCGCATCGCGCTGTCCATCGCCTGGTTGATAAGCGCGAGCTGCGTCGGATCATGGCCAATCAGTTGCGGCGCGAGCTCTGCAATTCCCGTTCGCGCCCCGGCGGCATACGCCGGCAAGTAGGCCGCGCCGAGCGGACAAATCTCGCCGTATCCGGTGACGCCTTCATCGGTGTGGACCGCGACCACCGTCGAGTCGAAGACCTCCACCGAATTGCCGCCCGACCACTTGTAACTCCCTTCGTGGAGCGGCAGACCGGCCTGATAACACTTGATTTGAGTAATGACCATTTCTTCTCCTACAACCCCGCCGGATTCTGTTTCCACGCCCGCAGCCGCCCGGCCAGCCGCTCAACGACCGCCGGATTCTCGGCGGCCACGTTATCCACTTCAAGCGCGTTCTTCACGATGTCATAAAGTTCGACGTTTCCGTTATCCGGATTCAGCAGCAGCTTCCAAGGGCCGTCGCGAATAATCAGTTTCGGACTGCGGTTGATCAGATCGCCGACGGTATCTTCGCGCAGATCCCAGAACAGCGGACGCCGCCTCGCAACGGGCGCGCCTTTGATGGCCACCGCCAAGTTCTCACCGTCGATGTCGGATGCAGGCGGAACGCGCGCGCCAGCCAGCGAAGCGAGCGTCGGCAGAAAGTCGACCGCCCCAAAAATCGTCGACTCGGCCACCGTGCCTGCCGGCGTTCCCTTCGGCCAGCGCACGATCAGCGGCACGCGGATTCCGCCCTCGTAGCCCGAACGCTTGCGTCCGCGGAACGGCCCGGGATTGCCGACTCCGTGCTCCTCGGCGTTGTCGATCACGATGTCCTCCGGCCCGTTGTCGCTGCTGAAGAGCAGGATTGTATTCCGCGCGAGGCCCAGTTCGTCGAGCCGCTGCAATAGCCTGCCGATTTGGCGATCGATGTCGGTGACCGAACCGTAGTAGATGCGGAACGGCGAACCGTGTTTCTTGTACGGCTCCATTTGCTGCGCCGTGGTCTCGAGTTTCGCATGCGGATCGAAAAACCAGGAGTCGATAAAGAACGGGCGGTCCTTGTTCTGTTCGACGAAGCGGATCGTCTCGTCGACGATCAACTCGTTCGAGCGCGCCTTCCACTCCGCCCACCGCGGGCCCGGCCTCGCGTCCTCCCACACGTTCCAGCCCGTGCTGCCGGGCGGCAACCGAAGCAGGCCGTCACCGTCGTCGAGCACGATGCGGTGATGCTGAAACCCGTACTCGGTGGGCCGGGGCGCGTCCGGATCGTCGGACGACGAAAGGTGCCACTTGCCGAAATGGGCGGTCGCGTAGCCGGCATCGCGCAGCAGGCGGGGAAGCAGCGGCTGCTTCGGATCGAGCCACGGCGGCATCCCGCGGCGCAGGTTGTCGGCCTTGCCGCGAAAGTGCCGCACCACACCGTGCCGCAGTGTAAAGCGGCCTGTCAGAAAACTGGCCCGGCTCGGCGAACAGACAGCCGCGGCTACGTAGAACTGCGTGAATCGCGCACCCTCCCGCGCCATGCGGTCGAGCACGGGCGTCTGGACACGGCGATTTCCGTAGCAGCCCAAGTCGCCCCAGCCGAGATCGTCGGTGAGCAGGAAGATGATGTTCGGCGGCCGCTCCGATCCCGTCTGCGCCGCGAGACCCGCCAGAAATTCACGTCGTGTCATGTGTAGTTCCAATCCTTGTCGCACACGGGAGTGAGTATCCGCAGCACCGCTTGCAGCAGCGCCGGGTCGATCGCCTCCTCACTCCAACGAACGTTGTTCATCACGGACTCGGGATCTGCCGTACTAAACAGGGTAGTCGGAATCTCCAGATTTTGACACGCGAACTGGAGCGCGAGCCTGCTAATGGATGTGCCTTCGACGCGGCAGAACTCGGCCGCTTCGCGAAACACCGCTCGATCCTCCGCCGATGCCGGATGCCAAAACGGCGGCCCCTGTTCGGTGAGCAGGCCCGACCCGAATGGCGCGCCGTTGATGATGCCGATCTCCTTCTCCCGCGCCGGCGGCAGCAGACCAAGCAACCGTGTATCGCTTAAGCAGTAGTGATTGTGCACAAGAGCCGCGTCAATCTCAACCAAGCGGAAGATCCGCTCCCACAGGTCGATCGGATAAATTCCAAATCCCACCGCGCCGATGCGGCCTTCCTTCTTCAATTCACAAACGGCGTCGTAGCCTTCGCCGAGCGCCCACTCGGTGTGTTTTCTACCCTGGTATTCGATGTCATGAATGTAGACGATGTCGAAATAGTCGTTGCCCAGGCGTGCCGCGCTCGCCTCCACGGACGCGCGAATCCGCTCGCGAGAGTAATCGAGAGTGTCGCCACCGCCAGAATACTTTCCGGCCTTGGTCGAAAGGAAATAGCGATCGCGGGAAACGCCGCGCAACGCTTTGCCTAACATCGTTTCGGCTAGCGTGCCGCCATACGCCGGCGCGACATCGAAATAATTGATGCCGCAGTCGAGCGCCGCGTGCACGGCCGCAATCGCCGCGGATTCGTCCACTTCGCCATACACGCCGCCGAGCGCCGACGCCCCGAAGCTAAGCCGCGAGACCTTTAGCCCTGTCTTTCCCAGCATCGTGTAGTTCAATCGCCGGTGCTCCCTTCAGCGCATCATCCAATACAAAACGCCAACAACCGCGCACAACGCCGCCGCCACCACGCGCGGATCGCCCGCATCGCGCACCGGCCCTCGCAGAAACGCGAGCGGATGATCCCAACAAACCGCCTCCACCACACGCGCATCCATCGGCGGAGTCGTCAGACTGACCCCGGCATAAATAGCCACGCACAACACGCACAGCAGCGGCCCCGCCAGCATGAACGGTATGCCTAGTCCGAGCGCCGGGTCGGTCACCAACCCGGAAAAATTCCCGTTCGCCGCCGCCCCGAGCACCCATCGCCCCAGGAACGGAAGATCGGCGACGAAGTACAAGACGCCAAAAAGCGACCCGGCGTACAGCGTCGCCATGGCCGCCCGCGCCGTTCCGCGTTTCCACAGAACGCCCAGCAAAAACACCGTCGTCACCGCCGGCGCGAACGTCATCGGAATCTTGTTGATCGCTTCGAAGATCGTGCCAAACTGGTCGCCTTGCGTCGACCACAACATCGCCAGCAACATGATGACGCCGGTCGTCACGCGCCCGATCTTCACTACGCGCGAGTCCGGTGTTTCCGGGGCGTGGCGCAGTACGATGTCCATCGAGATCAGAGTCGCGCAGCTATTCAGCGCCGCCGCCATGCAGCTCATCAGCGCCGAGGCCATACATGCAGCCAGCAGCCCCTTGAGGCCCACCGGCACTAGAAAGTTGATCAGCGACGGCAGCATCGTGTTGTAGTCCGGCGATGCCGTACCCGGTAACATCGGCAGCGCGAACGCGCCTTTCTTCCACAACACATGGCCGATCACGCCCGGCAGCACCATCAGGAACACCGGGCTGATTTTCAGGAAGCCCGCGAACAGCGAGCCGTTCTGCGCGGAACGCAGGTCCTTCGCCGCCAGCACGCGCTGGACATGTGTCTGGTCCGCGCACCAATACCAGATGCCGAGGATCGGATAACCCAGCAGCACCGCCAGCCAGGAGAACCCGTTCAACCGCCCCGCGACGTCGTAGACGGGCTGCAACATGCTGAGTTGCCCCGGTTCAACCGCAGCCCGGAACGCCTGCAAGTCGTGGATACCTACTCCGGCCAGCGCTTGGATGCCCTTGACGGTGATCAACAGCGCGCCTCCGAGCAGCAGACAAACCTGTACGTTCTCCGTCATCACCACGGCGCGCAGGCCGCCGAGCGCTGTGTATGTCACGGTGAAGAGCGAGAGCACGAGAATCGTAACCAACATCGGCACGCCCAGAAAACTCTCAAACAGCTTTGCCGCCGCGAACAGGCTGATGCCGATGTGGATCAACAACGCGCCGAGCAGCCCGATTACAGCCAGAAACGTCCGCGCCTCCGGGCAGTAGCGGCGCTCCATGAATTCCGGCAGCGTCGAAACGCGCGACTTGATATAAAACGGCGCGAATACCAGGCCCAGCAACATCAGTGTGAAACAGGCCATCCACTCAAAGTTGCCGATCACCATGCCATCTTTGGCGCCCGACGCAGCCAGTCCGACAAGGTGAATCGTAGAGATGTTCGACGTGAATACGGCGGCGCCGATCGTGAACCAACCCAGCGACCGGTTGGCGAGGAAATACTGGTCCGGCGATGCATGACGGCGAAATCCCACCCACACGCCGAACAGTGTTATGCCGATCAAGTACACGGTCAGGACGGTAGTATCGAGCCAATTCATCGGATACCCATGGCGCCTGTGATTGTGTCATCCGCCGCCGGTTCTGGCAAGGACAGAATCGGCAACTTTTTCACCATTTCCGGCATGCCCGTGATATCGTGTTGCGATGAAGCAGCCGCATGGAGTGATCCTGCTGGTTCCATCGGCGCGCGAATTCGACCGTGGCCTCCGCCGCGGCATCGTGGAATACGCGCACGCGCACGGCCCGTGGATCTTTCATGAGGAAGCGCCGGCTTATCTGCAATCGTTGTCACCCAAGCAGCGCTTGCGGAACATGGGCGGGTGGAACGCCCACGGCGTCATCGCACTGCAAAGCCGCCTTGCCGAAGTCGAACCACTGAAGGTGCCGCGGGTCGTGGCGGTCGAAACGCGGCGCCTGGGTGCTTCGATCTGCCAGGTGGTCTCGGCCGATTTGGACATCGGCCGCATGGGCGCGCGCACGCTCACCGGGCTCGGGCTGCGCCACTTCGCATTCTGTGGATTACAAGGTCTCCAGTTCTCCGACGACCGCGAAGCCGGCTTCCGCGAGGGAGTAAAACGCGCCGGCTATGAGACCGTCGTCTACTCTTCGTCCCGCCAAAATCTTGGCCAGTCCTGGTATGTCGAATTGAAGCAGCTCGCGCGCTGGTTGGCCGGGCTGCCCAAACCCGTGGGCTTGATGGCATGCAACGACGATCGCGCCCGCATGGTCGCCGAGGCCTGCCAGATGCGCGGCATCCGCGTGCCCGACGAGGTCGCGATCCTCGGCGTGGATAACGATGAGCAGGTCTGTCGCAGCGCCAGCCCTCCGCTGTCGAGCATCGCGCTTGCCACCGAACGCGGCGGTTATGAAGCCGCCGCGCTGCTGGCCTCGCTGATGGCGGGCGAGAAGCCGCCGGCCAAAGTCGTAACCGTGCAGCCCGCGCATGTGGTCCCGCGCCAGTCGACCGATATTCTAGCGATCGAAGACCCGAACATGATCCGCGCGTTGCGGTTCGTTCGGGAGAACAGCAATCGCAATCTTCGCGTGACCGACCTGGTCGCCGCGGCCGGCATCTCCCGCCGTGCTCTGCAGGATCGATTCATCAAGGAACTCGGCTGCACGCCGACCGAAGAGATGCACCGCTGCCGCGTCGACCGCATTGGCCGGTTACTCGTCGAAACGAATATGACGATCGGCGAGATCGCCGTGGCGTGCGGCTTTGAAGTGGATGCGCACGTCGCCCGGTTCTTCTCGCGCCGCACCGGGATGACACCTCTTGCCTATCGGAAGAAGATGCGCATTTCGTGAGGATCAGAACAGCAATTTCAGTCCGAGTTGAAACTGCCGGGCTGTGCTGGCGGTACCGGTCACTTGTCCGAACTGTGGCGCGGTCACCACGGACCCCGGCACGCCAAAGGTCGGGTGATTGAAGGAATTGAAAGACTCGGCGCGCAACTGCATCTTCAGCCGCTCGGTAATCTTGTCCTCGCGGAACAGCGAGATATCGAAGTTCTGCAGCGAATCCGAGCGCAGAATATTTCGGCCGGCGGTGCCGTACGTGAAAGCGGGCGGGGCGGCGAAGGCGGCCCGGTTAAACCACGCCTCCGGCCTCGGATTGGAAAGCCGCCAATCGCCAACGACGTTGGGCCGCGCACGGTTCGGGTTGTTGACGGCGCCGATATTGGCGATGTCGAGATTCATCTGCGGAGTGAACACCTGGCCGCTGCGCAGCGTCACGATTCCGTTCAACTGCCAGTTGCCGAAAATACGTGAGGCGATACCGTTCGCGAGCCAGTGCTTGCCGCGGCCGAACGGCAGTCCATAGACCATGGCGGTAGAGAACAGTTGCGGAACATCGAACCCGGAGACCGAGCGCGAACTGTTCGGGTCGTACGGATTCTGCAGCGATATGTTTTCGCTGAACTGGCCCGACGAGGCCGTATCGATGGACTTGCTCCATGTGTACGACGTGAGGAACGAAAGTCCCGAGGCCAGCCGGCGCTCCACTTTCATCTGCAAGGCGTGATAGCTGCTCTGGCCGACGCTGCGATCCCAGTTTGTGACCGGGGCGTGCGGGAACGGCTGACGTGGTCCGATCGGACCTGGCCCGGGAACCTGCGCCGTATTGTAGTCGCCGGCGACCGCGAGGCGGAGACTGTGCGATCCCACGTAGGCCAAGCTGAGGCTGAGATTGGCGGCCAATTCGCTCTGAACCTCGACGTTCCACTGTTGAGAGTACGGAATGTTAAACCGGGGATCGTAGTAGAACGCCCGGCCCGAAGGCGTCGGAGTTGGCCTCGAAACACTCGTCGTACCGAACGGGGCGTCCGCCGTCGCTTCGACGAAGTTGAGGTTTGAAACAACTGTCAGACCGATGAAGCCCGGCCAGTTGGCGTTGTTAATATTGCCATTCTGCGCCTGTTGATTCACGCCGGCCATCAGGTCATAGAAAATGGCGTACGAGCCGCGCACGACCGCGCGCGGCCGGACGCGGTATGCGAAGCCGAATCGCGGACCCGGAAGGCGGAGTTGATCGGAACGCAACTTCGAGGATCCGGTAAAGACCAGATAGCGGTTCACAAAGTCGCTGTTCGGAACCGGCAGACACGGTGGGCCTTGTGTGGCCGTGCAAGCCGGCGGCTTGTTTGTGCCCACCAGAAACTGGCCGGTGTTGAAATCCCACGTCGAGGCGAACCCTCGCGAAAATTCGGGCGCGCGGAACAGGTCCCATCGCAGCCCGAAATTAAGGGTCAACTTGTCGGTGACCTTCCAGGAGTCCTGCGCGTATAGATTGCCGATCTGCGATTCCACCGTGAAATCCGCCTGACTCAGTTCGCTTGATTCCATCAAGCCCATAACGAACGACGCCAGAGCCGAGCCGGTATTGCCGAGGCTGTTCAGATCGGCGGTCTGACGCGTGTTGAACGCCAGCGACTCCGTGATCTGGATGTTCGTCCACGGCTGCCGAACGAACTCGCCGCCGAACTTGAGGCTATGCCGGCCTGCGTTGTGCGCCAGATCGCCGCGCCCTTGCCATCCGCGCTGCGGTCCGAGCTGCCGATTGCGCTGGCTCAACGCGAAGTAGCCGGGAATCGACACGCCCGGAGTGGGGGCGCGCGGATCGTCGGGAAACCCCTTGAAAAACCCTTCCGCGATCAAGTTTTTTTTTGTCAGAACGGGGACGTCGAAGAAGCTGGTGCTCGTGAATCCGAAAAGTCCGCTCAGCACCGTCGCGGGCCCGAAGGTGTGTGTGTACCCCGCGCCGAGGTTCTTGGCCGGAATATTGCCGGTGATGGCCGTCCCCTTCAACGCCAGGGCCGATGACGTGTTCTGTTCGCTCCAGTTGTAGCGGAACCACGCCGAATCGCGCGTGGAGATGTAGTGGTCCACGCGTACGGCGGCGCTGTTGGAAGGGAACGTCTGCGGATCGTCGTTGCGGGCATTCGAGTTCAAGAATCCCGTGTTGACCGGCTTCGGGATGATAGCGTCGGCGAAGGCCCGGATCGAAGGACTCAGTCGCGCGGCGGGTATCCGGTTGTTCGGGAACGGATTCCGCAAGAGGCGGTTGGGGTTGGCTGCGTCGGCTCGGGTGGAGTAGGGATCGAAAAGCGCGCGAGTCGTCGTCGAGAAATCGCCCGACAACTCTTCCGGCGTAGGGACCAGAGCCAGCGCCGCCGACGCATTGCGCTGCCGGTATCCTTCGTAGGAAGCATGGAAAAACGTCTTGTTCCGGATGACCGGTCCGCCGGCGGCGGCGCCGAATTGGTTCTGCCGGAGCGCCGGTTTTCGCGCGGTGAAAAAGCCCCGGGCGTCGAGGGCGTCGTTGCGCAGGAATTCGTAAAGACTGCCATGCAGTTCATTGGTCCCGCTCTTGGTCGCGATGTTGATCGTCCCGCCGGTGACGCCTCCGAACTCCGCTTGATCGCCATGGGACTGCACCTTGAACTGGCTCAGAGCGTCGATATTCGGCGCGATTGAGTAGGTGCCGGTGAAGTGCCCGTTGTTATACACCCCGTCCAAAGTGAAGCTGTTGCTCCGGTTGCTCTGTCCGTTAATCGCCGGAAATACGAGTATGCCGATGCGCGGCGTTGTCTGTCCGCCTCCTGCGTTTTGCGCCACGCTGATCGGCGCCGCGCCCGGCGTCAGCGTCAGCAGTTGTGTGAAGTTGCGGGCGTTCAGAGGAAGTTCCGAAATCTTTTCTTCGGTCACGACCGTACCGAGCTGCGCCGTATTGGCTTCCAGTAGCGCAACCTCGCCTACCACCTGAATCTTCTCCGACACAGCGCCGACCTCGAGTGCGAAGTCCAGCCGCAATGAGGCATTTACATCCAGCTTCAGACCAGTTCTCGTAGTCGGCTTGAACCCCGATGCTTCCACCGTTACGTCATACCGGCCGGTATCCAGGCTGGTGAGGATGAAATACCCCTGGTCGTTGGAAGTTGTCCGGCGTTCCGTACGCTTCTCTGTGTTTACCGCCGTTACCGTCGCGCCCGGAACGAGCGCTCTCGAAGCGTCCGTGATACGTCCGGTGATCTCTGCGCTGGTCTGCGCGAATAGCAGCGTCGAAGCGAATGAAACCGTGAATAGAACCCTGTACACAAAACCTCCTCGTACCGGCTGAGCGCCAGCCGAAATTTCACCGTAATGCCGGCGTCCCCCGCAGTCCAGGCCATATTCGGCAATACAATCACCAATTTCGGCAGACGCGTCTCAGATCTTGCTCCAGGCACGCGGAAATTCTACCCTAAAACGGACATTATGCAACGGCGCGATTTTCTCAAGGCGTGTGGCTTGGCCGCGGCGCAGTCACCCGCGAAACTGCCCAACATCGTGATCATCCTCGGCGACGACGTGGGGCAAGGCGACCTCACCTGCTACAACAAGGACTCCAAGATCCCGACTCCGTTCATGGATCCCGTCGCCGCGCGTGGCGCCAAGTTCACCGACGCCCGCTCGCCTTCCTCGCTCTGCTCTCCTACACGTTACGGCCTCCTTACCGGCCGTTATGCTTGGCGGACCCGGCTTCAGGAATTCGTCCTCTTGTCCTACGATCCGCCGCTGATCGAGCCGTCTCGAATGACGATTGCGACTCTGCTCAAGAAATCCGGCTACACCACGGGCTGGATCGGCAAGTGGCATGTCGGCCTGGAATGGGCGACCAAGGACGGCGCCCCCGCCGAAAACGCCATCGATCGCCGCGCTCCCGGCAAGACCGACGAGAAACTCCAGTGGAACGTCGATTTCACCAAACCCATACGCGGCGGCCCGACCGCGCTCGGCTTCGATTATTTCTACGGCACCTCGGCGTGCTCCACCTCCGATCCCCCGTACTTTTTCATCGAGAACGATCGCCCCGTCGTTGTGCCGACACAAATGAGCCGCGAAGTGTGGCGCGGCCTTCCGGGTTTTGTCCCCGGGCCGATGGCCGACGATTGGTCGCAGACCGATTGCGATTTCACGCTGACCCGCAAAGCCATCGAATTCATGGAGCGAAATACAAAGAAGCGTTCTTCCTTGTGCTGTCGACGAACTCGCCGCATAACCCGTTTCTGGTGCCCGACGCCATGAAAGGCAAGAGCCAGGCCGGTCCACGCGGCGACCTCGTCACCGTCGTCGATTGGGCCGTCGGCGAGATCGATGCGCGCCTCGCCAAACACGGGCTCACCGGCAACACTCTC
>VFZQ01000013.1 GCA_016871135.1 Acidobacteriota bacterium
GATCTCTATGCCAAGCTCGACGGTTGCCGGATAGTGCGTGCGGATCTCGCTGCCAATGCGATCTTTCAGCGGCGTGATGATTTTTCCACGCGCCGTGTAGTCCTCGGGATTCGCCGTGAAGACGAGCAGCAGATCGAGCGGCAACCGCACGGGAAAGCCCTTGATCTGCACATCGCCTTCCTGCATGATGTTAAACAGGCCGACTTGTATCTTGCCCGCCAGATCGGGCAGTTCGTTGATGGCGAAGATGCCGCGGTTGGCGCGGGGCAAAAGACCATAGTGAATGTTCAATTCATCGCTGATGCTCGCACCACGTTTGGCGGCGCGGATCGGGTCGATGTCGCCGATCATGTCGGCGATCGTCACGTCCGGCGTCGCGAGTTTTTCGACATAGCGTTCCTCGCGATGCAGCCACGCGATCGGCGTGTCGTCGCCCAAGGCGGCGAGTTGTTGCCGCGCGTAGGCTGATACCGGCGCGAGCGGATGATCGCGTATCTCCGAGCCCGCGACGTACGGCGTCCACTCATCAAGCAGCGCCGTCAGCATGCGGATGAGCCTGGTTTTCGCTTGCCCTCGGAGCCCCAGCAGGATAAAGTTGTGACGCGAGAGCACCGCGTTGACAACCTGCGGAATCACCGTGTCGCCGTAGCCGCGAATTCCCGGGAACAACTCGCCGCCTTCCCGCAGCCGCGCGACCAGATTTTCGCGCAACTCGTCTTTCACGCCGCGCGGCGCACCGACTCCGCTCGCCTTCCATGCTCCCAGCGTCTCCGGCCGTTTCGACATCGTCATCGCACCCCCGACGAGATTGTACCAAGCGGAAGCATGCGCACACCGGTGGCCATTCTCTTGATATAATCCGCCTCATAGCCTCGTAGCGGATCAAACTTACCGAATGCCCAACGACCTCCCCGAAGTGGAATACCAGCGGTTCTGGAAGCGACTCCAGCAAATCGGCCTCAACGCCTATGAGTCGCGCTCCTATCTCGTTCTGGTTGGCCACCCAAAGTTCAAAGCGTTAGAACTCGCCGCGCGCGCCCAAGTGCCGCGCCAGAAGATTTATGAAGTGCTCGACTCACTCGTCGAGAAAGGATTCGCGCAGGTCGTTCGGGAAAAGACCAAGCTCTTCTCCGCCGTCGAGCCGTCCCTCGCCATCCCGGCGTACTTTGCACGCCGCTCGCAGCAGATGCAACAGGAACTCACCGAGCAGTCGCGTTTTGCGACTGACCTCGTCGAGGAGTTGAACTCGGCGTACTCGGAAGGCCAGGGCGGACGTGGCACGCTCGACTTTCTGCGAATCGTCAGCGAACCGCTGCAAACGGCCGCGGAGTATCGCCGCATGATGAGCGAGTCGCGTGTTGAATATCTCGAATTTTCACGTCCCCCATACGCGGTGGACCCGTTGAACGACGATCTCGTCCGCGAAGCGCGGAAGCGCGGCGTGCGATGCCGCCTGTTGATCGAGGTCGGCACGTTGGATACCGAACATCGCAGGCGCTTACAGGAGTTCATCGACATCGGAGTCGAGGTGAACCAAGTGCCGTCGCTGCCTTTGAAGTTGGCGCTGTTCGACGGCAAAAAAGGGCTGATCGCGCTGCTCGACCCCGTTATCACACGCCCCGCATGGACGGCGGTGGTCTTCGATCACAACGGCCTTTCCGAAGCGATGAACGGGTTGTTCGAGGACTACTGGCGGCGGTCGATTCCGATGCCCATTGCGAGGAGTTAGACTCTCTTCGCCTTTTCCTTATCCTTCCGGCTCCGCACTTCGCGCACGGCGTAGATGCGCCGGTCTTGGCTCTCAAAGTAGGTGCGGGCCAGCAGTTCGCTGACGATGCCCGTGCAGAACAGAATCAGCCCCGCAAGAAGCAATAATGCCCCGGCCATCATCAGCGGGCCGTGTTGGGTCACAAGATCGCGTTCCATGTGCAGCACCTTGTACACGAATAGGTACGCCAGAATCGCGCCGCCGCTGCCAACGCCCATCAGGCCGTACTTGCCGAAGAAATGCATCGGCCGCGTGACGTAGGTCAGCAGGAATCGGATCGTCAGGATATCGAAGAAGACTTTGAATGTGCGTCCGAGCCCGTAGTGCGATTTTCCCGCGCCGCGCGGCACGTTTTTGATCGGCACCTCGACGATACGCGCGCCGTAGAAACTCGCCAGTGCCGGAATGAACCGGTGCAGTTCGCCGTACAGATTGACGTCCTTCAAAATTTCGGCGCGATACGCTTTGAAGGTCGTTCCGAAGTCGTGCAGGTCGACGCCGCTCGCTTTCTTCATCATCCAGTTCGCGATTCGCGACGGAATCTTTCGCGTCACCGCGTTGTCGATACGATTCTTGCGCCATCCGCTGGCCAGGTCGTAGCCTTCGTCGATCTTGGCGAGCAGATTCGGAATGTCCTCGGGTTCGTGCTGCAAGTCGCCGTCGAGCGAAATTACGACGTGGCCGATTGACTCGTCAAAACCCGCCGCCAGCGCCGCTGTCTGCCCGAAGTTGCGGCGCAGACGGATGACCTTCAGCCGGTGGTCGGTCTCAACCAGATTGGCCAGCAGATCGAAGGAGCGGTCCGTCGACGCATCGTCGATGAAGATGATCTCGTAGGTGCGGCCGATCTTTTCGAGCACCGCCGTGAGCCGGTCGTAGAGCGGCAGAATCGCGGGCTCTTCGTTGTGAATTGGAATGACGATCGAGAGTGCTGGCGCGGGCATGGTGCTGATTTCTCTATTCTACCGCCGCTATGCTAAAATCAAAATTCAGCGGTTTTGCACGGGCCCGTAGCTCAGTTGGTTAGAGCGCTACCTTGACACGGTAGAGGTCACAGATTCGAGTTCTGTCGGGCCCACCACTCCATTGTCGTTTTAGACGGCAAATGCGGATATACTGGGTACCTGCTTCAATATCGCTTCGTTGGGGGTCCGCATGCAGCACCGTTTTTCTTGCGCTATTCTCGCCGCCGTCGCCGCATTTGCACAGGTAGACCGCGCAGGAATTTCCGGGACCGTAACCGATGCCAGCGGCGCGATCGTCGCCGGCGCAAAGGTGGAGGCCGTCTCAAAAGACACAGGGCTGCGCCGCGAGGCGCTCACGGGCGGCGCCGGTTCCTACGCTTTTTCGCAGATGCCGATTGGCGTTTATACGGTCACGGTCTCTCACACCGGTTTCCGTAGCGTCGCGGTAAAGGACGTCCGTCTCGGAGTCGGCGACAACCGCACGCTGAATCTCCAACTCGAACTCAGCAACGTTGAATCGTCGGTCACGGTCGAGAGTGTCATCGCGCCGCTCGACAGTACGTCCGCGGTCGTCGGCACGGTCATCGGCGCCAACCAGGTGCGAGAGATGCCGCTGAACGGCCGGCACTGGGCAAGCCTGATGGCGCTCGCTCCGGGTGCGATCAACACCGGCGACGGCAGCCAGCAATCGATCCGTTTCGTCGGCCGCGCGCGCGACGACAACAATTGGACCTTCGATGGCGTCGACTCCACCGGCGTGAAAGACCCACGTCAGGAAGCCGCGCTTCGGCTCGTCATCAGCACCGACTCCATCGCCGAGTTCCGCGTCAACACAACGCTCTATTCCGCCGAATCCGGCGGCGGCGCGGGCGGCCAGGTGAACCTTGTCTCGCGCTCGGGCAGCAACGAATTTCATGGCAGCGTTTTCGAGTTCTTCCGCAACGACAAACTCGACGCGCGGAATCCGTTCGATAACTCCAAGCAACCCTTCCGCCTGAACCAATTCGGCGGAAACTTCGGCGGCCCGATCATCCGTAACCGCACATTCTTCTTCGGCAACTACGAAGGTCTTCGTCAGCGCGTGAGCCAGACGTTTACCAACGACGTGCCCAGCGCCGCATACCGCGCCCGCGCCACGAACGCCGCGATCCGTCCGATTATCGATGTCTATCCGCTCGGCACCATCCGCACCAGTAATGCCGATATCGACCGCGTGCAGGGCGACCGCAGTCAGCAGTGGCGCGAAGACGCCGGCACGCTGCGCCTCGATCATCGTCTCAACGACGCGAACACCTTTTACTTCCGCTACAACGTCGACGACGGCACCATCGTTGCGCCGCGCACGTTGATGGTGAACGACCGGCAAGACAGCCAGTTCCGTCCGTCGAACACCGCCGTTCAATATCAGCGCGTTTTCTCCCCAACGGTGGTGAACGAATTAAAAGCGGGCGTAAACCGCTCCGTTCTGCGCCGTGACAGCTTCGGCCCTATTCCCGCCAGCGTCTCGGTCGCCGGATTTACGACGATCAATCAGCCTAGCCTCTTGATTGAAGCCGGCACCTCGATAGCCATCATCGACAACCTCGCCATCACTCGCGGCAATCACACTCTCAAGTTCGGCGGCGAGATCCGCCGCGCTCGCGTGAACGTCGCCGACCCCGCCATCGACACCGTCAGCGCCACGTACGCCGATCGCAACACGTTCCTCGCCAACCGCGTCGACTCGGTCGGCATCACCGGAGGCAGCGCGGTGCTCGGCACACGCAAGACCTACTACTTCGCCTATGTGCAGGACGACTACAAGATCACGCCCACGCTCACATTGAACATGGGGCTGCGCTACGAATACTACGGCGTCAACCGCGAAGTGAACAACCGTTACCGCGTCTTCGATCTCAATGAATGCCGCGGATTCTGCCCGGCGGGGACGCCGTGGTACTTCCCCGATCGCAACAACTTCGATCCGCGCCTCGGTTTTGCGTGGTCGCCCGCGGCGCTGAAGGGCCGCACCGTGATTCGCGGCGGCGCCGGCATTTATCACGGGCCCGGTCAGATCGACGATGTGAACACCGCGCTCGACAACGTAGCCGAGCGTCTGTCGCTCACGGCCGCCGAAGCGCCGAATCTGTCATTCCCGGTTTCGTCGTTCGTCTCGCAGGCCCGCTCGCAAGGCGTCACTCCGAGGTCGCTGCAACGCGATCGCCGCGATCTCTATAGCGCGCAATGGGGCCTATCGATCCAGCAGAAACTCATCGCCGGTTTCCTGACGCAAATCGGCTACAACGCCAGCAGCGGCGTGAAGCTGTTCGCGAGGCAATACATCAACAATCTCGATCCAGTCACGCGTGTTCGGCCGCTGCCCGCGTTCGGCCGCCTGGATGAAAAGCGCCAGGATGGCAAGAGCAACTTCCACGCGCTGCAAGTCTCGCTTCATCGGCGTCTCGGCAGCGGCGTTACTTGGGGCACGGAGTATATGTGGTCGCATTCGATCAACGATGGCAATCTCGGCGGCGGCGAGGGCGCGCAGCCGCAGATCGCCAGTTGCCGCCGCTGCGATCGCGGCAACAGCGCGCAGGACATTCGCCACACCATTACCAGCAACTGGATGTACGCGCTGCCGTTCGGAAAGGGCCAGCGGTATCTCAACTCCGGCGCCGCGGCGAAAATATTCGGTGGATGGGAAACTTCCGGAATCTGGACCGCTCGCACCGGCCGCAGGATGACTATCGGAATCGCGCGCGCCACGGCCGACGCCCCCGACGGCAACACCTCGGGGCAACGCCCGAATCTGGTCCCCGGCGTGTCGATCTACGCGCCCAACAGGACGTTCTCCAACTGGTTTAATCCGGCGGCTTTCTCGATTCCCGCTCGCGGCACGTGGGGCAACGCAGGCCGCATGATCGGCGTCGGACCCGGTTTAGCGCAAGTCGACGTGACGCTCCAGAAGCAGTTCCCGTTGGCCGAAAAGAAGGCGCTCGTTTTCCGCGTCGAATCCTTCAATCTTTCCAATCGCGTTCAAGCCAACAACCCGGGGTCCACACTCACGTCACCGGCGAGTTTCGGCCTGGTCACGACCGGACTGAACCGGACCATCGGCACGGGAACGTCGCGGCAACTGCAACTGGCCCTGAGGCTCAATTTCTAAATGCGAAGACTCGGTCTGTTTCTAGTGCTCGTGAGCTCGTGCGCCGTCACGCAGCAGATCGCCGTCTTCGACGTCCAACCGGCGCTCCGTACCGAGAGCGTCACCGACGATCCCGACGATCCGTCCATCTGGATCAACCCCAGCGATCCCGCGCGCAGTCTCGTCGTCGGCACCAATAAAGTCGCGGCGCCAAAGGGCGCGCTCGTGGTCTTCGATCTCGACGGTAAGATTCGCCAGACCGTCGCGGGACTTGATCGCCCAAACAACGTGGATATCGAATACGGCTTGCCGCTCAAGGGCGGCGCGGTCGACATCGCTGTTGCCGCCGAGCGATTGAAGAGCCAGTTGCGCATCTTCAAAGTGAGCGCCGAAGGCCTCGCCGATATCACTTCCGCCGGCAACACGCGCGTCTTTGCCGATCGCACCGGCGAACAGGCCGCACCGATGGGCGTGTCGTTGTATAAGCGTCCGCGCGACGGCGCCATCTTCGCGATCGTCGCACCCAAGAATGGCCCACGTGAAGGATATCTCGGCCAGTATCGACTGACCGATGACGGCCAGGGCCGAGTCAAGGCGAGTTTTGTGCGCTACTTCGGCGTGTTCAGCGGAACGAGCGAGATCGAAGCTGTCGCCGTCGACGACGAACTTGGCGCGATCTATTATGCCGACGAAGGCGACGGCATTCACAAGTACGCCGCCGATCCCGACAGCCCCAACGCGGGGGCGCAACTCGCGCACTTCGGGCGCGAGGGCTTTCGCGGTGATCGCGAAGGGATTGCGATCTACACCCAGCCCGGCGGAAAGGGTTACGTCGTCTGCACTGACCAGCTTCCAGGTAACTCGGAGTATCACATCTTCCGCCGCGAGGGCGAGCCCGGTAATCCGCACGATCACTCAAAGCCGGTGCGCGTCGTCCGCGGCGGCGCCGACGGAACCGACGGCATCGAAATCACCTCGCGCGCGCTTGGTCCGCGATTCCCCAAAGGCCTGATGGTCACGATGAACAGCGGCCCCAAGAACTTTCTTTACTTTCACTGGGCCGACATCCTTCCGCAACCGTAACGCGATATCCTAACCGCTGATGCCGCGCAAACTGTTCGTCCTGGCGATCGCCGTCGCCGCCGCTTTCGCTGTCAAGAAAGCGGAACTCTGGGATCTGTTGCCCAGCAACTCTTACGCCGGAAAACAATCAAACGACGGCTACCTGGTTGCAAGCGAGCAACTGATCCGTCCATGGCGATTGAGAGCGCAGATCAAAGGCCGCCCCGCCGACATCGCCATCGATCCCGGGAATCGATTCGCGGCCCTGCTCAACGGCACAAGCGTCGTGATGATCGATCTCGCTTCCGGCGCCGAAATCAGCCGCGCGACAACGAAAACGACCTCGTATCTAGGCATCGCGTTCCGCCCGGGCGTCAATGAAGTTTGGGCCAGCGAAGCCACGCGCAACGGCCCCGACGCGATCCTTCGCATTCCTTACTCGAACAACGGCAAACTCGGCGCTGTCGATCGCATCGAACTGAAAGGGCATCCGATTCCCGCCGGCCTTGCATTCACCAAAGACGGCGCGACGCTCTTTGCCGCGCTTCATCACGACAACGAAATCTTGAAGATCGACGCGCGCACGAAGGAACTCGGCGCACGCTGGAACACCGATCTTGCGCCGTTCGCGCTCGCGCTTCGCGATCAGACGCTTTATGTTTCCAATCGCGCGGGCAAGGCGCGCGCGGCCGCCAAACAAGCGCCGAGCGGCAAACAGGATCTTCCCACCGACGACGCCGGTTCCGTGTTGAACGGCACGCTGCAAGCCTTTGACACGGCGACCGGCAAGGCCGAATCCTTCGACGCCGGTCTCGCGCCCGCGGGCATTGCACTCAGCCCTGCGGGCGATCAACTCGTTATCGCCAACGCGCACGCCGACACACTCTCGATCTTCGATACAAAAGCGCGCCGTATGTCGACCGTCGATATAGATCGCGAAACGAGCCTTCCCGGTCTGCTGCCCAATTTCGCGGCCTTCCGTCCCGACGGCGCCCGGCTATACATCGCTTGCGGCGGCGAGAACTCGGTTGTTGTGTTCGAGAAGAGTGGAGCGTCGTGGAAGCGCGCGGGCAAACTTCCCACCGGCTGGTTCCCCACCGCGCTCGCGGTCGATAGCTCCAACACGATTCACATCGCCAGCGTCAAGGGCGTCGGCAACGACGAACAGTCGCCGGGAAAGCGCAGCAGTAGGGTATACGAGGGCACGCTGTCCAGTATCCCCGACCCCGCTCCGGCGCAACTGGCCGCCGGCATGCGCGAAGTCAACGCCGCGCGTAACGCCAACTTCACCGCACAAGGCGGCGTGAAGAACATCGCCAAACTCGGCATCGAACACGTGTTTTTCATCATCAAGGAAAACCGTACCTACGATCAGGTTCTCTCCGACATCCCGAAGGGTAAGCGCGACGAATCGCTGCTGATGTACGGCCGCGACGTCACGCCCAATCACCATGCGCTTGCCGAGAAGTACGTGCTGCTCGACAACTTCTATTCGAGCGGCGCCATCTCGTTTGAAGGCCACCAGTGGCTGATGATGGGCTTCGTCTCCGATCACGTCGAGCGCGCGCTGCAGGCCGCGCCGCGCGGCTACGCTTGGAACATGGGCGATTCGCTCACCGTTTCGCCCACGGGCTTTTTCTGGCAGGATCAACAACGCCCGCTCAGCGTTCGCTTGCTTGGCCCAGTATCGGAACCCGCAACGCCGGGTCCCGACGGCCTCATGCGCGACATCAACGAAACGGAGATGCTCAAGTGGGGCGAATACTGGGATCACTACAAGAAAGGCACTTGGCGTAGCGTGATCGGTTCGCGTTGTGTCGTCTCCGCACTCAAGCCGATCTTTGACGAAAAATTCCCGCCATCGAGCATGAAGGTGCCGGATCAAATCCGCGCCGCCGTGTTCGAAGAACGTCTCGACAACTGGGAGAAAACAAAATCGACGCCGAACCTGGTCATCATGACGATGACGTCCGATCATACCGAGGGCCGCAATCCGAACGCGCCACGCCCACGTTCGATGGTCGCCGATAACGACTACGCGCTCGGCCGCGTCGTCGAGAAAATCTCGAAGTCGAAGTTGTGGGCAAAGAGTCTGATTCTCGTTGTGGAAGACGACGCGCAGGACGGCCTCGATCACGTCAGCGGACGCCGGACGATCGCGCTTGCCATCGGCCCGCACATCAAGCGCGGCGAACTCGACTCGAACCACTACACGCACATTTCGATGGTCCGCACGATTCAAGACATCTTCCGCATTCCGCCGAAGACGATGTATCTCGCCAACTCGCGAGCAATGAGCAGCGTCTTTACGTCCGATGCGAAGCTCGACGCCTACACCGCGTTTGAGCCCAAGATCAAACTCGACGACATGAACCCGCCCGCCGCCGCCCTGAACGGCAAGGAAAAATGGGCCGCGGTTGAGTCGGCGAAGATGAACTGGGACGACCTCGACGACGTGCCCAGCGATGTGCTCAATCGAATCCTGTGGTGGGACGCCAAGGGCTTCGACAAACCGTATCCTTCGCGCTGAAGCAGCATCACAGTGCGGTTCGAGCTACCGGAAAGGGCGTCCCTCAACGACACCTCGCGGGATCAGCCCGTTGTTCGCCAAATGGCTTTCGATAGCTAAACCAGAGATTCCGAAATTTATCGCGGCGTCCTCAATCGCGTCTGGCTCGAAGCTAGTACCGAGATATTCCTTCAGCGAGTCAATCGGGCATAGGAATTCGGCAGCGAATGCGCGTTGCTCCTTTTGGCGCGCGGTCGTGGTGTCGGTAAGCGCCAGCCAGTGATCCTCGCTGCTCCAATAGTCTGCCAGGAAGCGAGCAGCCTCGAATCTTCGCGCTGGTTTGTTTCTCTTCCGAAACAAGAGTTTTGCCGAATCGCCGCTGCCGTCGCGGATGCCCAGCGAGACGTGCGACGCAACCGTCGGCACGTCCGGTGGATTGAGGTGCCTCGGTTGAATGTTCAGTATTTCGCATAGCGTCTCATCGGATAATGCTCCCAGGCCCAGTCTAAGAGAGCCTCGCGCTTCCAATGCCATCGCATGCCCGCGATGCCACGGCGGTTCAGCTTGGTTTCCGCTCGATTGACGCCGCAAGGGTTTGATTGACGCTTCGACGCCCGTTGCCCTAGCGAACTGCAGCACGGCATTGAGTTGGTTTTGCGTGTCGCGTCCAGCGCACGCCGGCGCGATTTCTTCAGCCGTGCCTATACCGGCGGTTTGCGCAAGTTTCGAAAATTCATCCAATACTTCCCGCGGCCCTTCGTCGGGATCGTAACTCAATCGGGCCTCCATGCGGCGCCACGCCGAAATCGCCGGATCGTTCCTTTCGGCCATGACCTCGTGCCACAATACATGAAGATCGGTCTGCCCAAATGAATCCAGCCGTCTGAGCACTAGGTCGAGAAACGAGTCCGTTTCGCGTACAAAACTATCGGCCGAGATGACTGTATCGAAGTCCGAAAGATAACGGAAGGGTTCCGTAGAAAGCACAGGAGACGGGCGGCAGGAGACTATGATATTTTCTCCATCGCTTGCGAATGTCACTCGGGGCCACAGAAAGCCGAATCCCACTGACGGTAATTCGTGACTCAGCCTCCACGAGACATCAGGCCCCCGTTCGCCGGAGGCGATGGGGATTCTCAATGGCGCTGGTTCCCAGCGAATGCGCCACCACGAAGAGGCGATCCAGAGCCCTAGCGGGTAGGCGGACACTCTTGCCCGGTGCTGAATAGACTTCGAAAATTCGTCCTCAAAACTCGTCGCATTGTGTTCGCCAAATTTCAGTTGTAGGCTCGCTGAGGTCTGCCGGATTTCTTCGCTTCCAGAAAAGGGCGGAAGCCACTCCACATCAATTCGCATGGGTCAAGCCTCCGGTGAGCGCCAGTACGAAAGGACGATTTCCCGAAACGGATCCGCTTCTGGCATCGGGTAGCCGTGATAGGCGCCATTCCCTTCGTGTTGGGACTCCAAGGGTTCTCCGCGCTCAGTCACGGCCCAGACGTTTTGGGGCCACCCGCCGCGTATCTGCTCGCTGAAAAATCCGCGAGCAAATCCAGTGCGCAGCAATTCCATGGCCTCCTTGCGGCCACGGACCGAAACCGAATCACATAGCGTTTTGCCGGGACGCGGAGAACTCGGGGGCGTCAGGCCGTAGTCACCAGGGTTTCGTTTATGTTCCGGGTTTCCGGTGTAGCGCAAATTGGCTAGATTCGCGTCAATGATGGATTGACGGGTCTCGATCGCCTCTGGTGGATAAAGCCTCCTCTTCGGGTTGAAACTTCGTACCGGTATCGTCATGTGTTTAAGGCCAGAATTACACAACTCCTTGCCTTAAGATACCGCGTTCGCCGGTTGGCATTCACGGTTCTAAGCTGCGGATCAGTTGCGCCCGAGTTGCGGTCTGACTAGAGTACCGGGCCGTGCTTGGTTCGCCACGCCAGCCTCAACGACCGGCACACCATTCACCAGCACGTAATCAAAGCCGGTACTGTATTGATGCGGCTTCTCGAACACCGCACGGTCGGCGACTTTCGACGGATCGAATATCACCAGATCCGCGGCGAACCCTTCGCGGAGTTCGCCGCGGTCCTTCATGCCGAACGTTCGCGCGGGCAAGGAAGTCATCTTGCGCACGGCATCCTCGAGCGTCAGCAACCGCTTCTCGCGCACATACTTGGCAAATACGCGCGCGTTTGTTCCATAGGTGCGCGGGTGCGGAATGCCTTCGCCAAACGGCATCAGACCGCCGTCGGAAGCGATCGCCGTTAACGGATGCGCCATGATGCGGTCGACGTCTTCATCACTCATCGTGTGATAAACGATCGACGGCCGTCCCTTCAGCCGCATCTCTATTAGCGTTTCAATCTCGGCGTCGACGTTGCGCGGCCGGCCTTTCGCCACGTTGATCTCGCTGATCGATTTGCCTTCCAGAGCGCGATCTTCGGGAAAGTTCGCAATCACCGCGAACGCATAGTCGCTCTGGCCTTGCCGCAGCGTCGCGTCGCGTTTCATCTCGGCCGCCACACGCTTCCGCGACGCGGGCGAAGTCAATCGCTCGTAAATCGCCGACGGCCCATCGGCCAGCACTTCGCGCGGAAAGAAGATGTCGATTGAGGCCGACGCCGCCGTGTACGGATACTGATCGACGACAACATCCAAGCCCTCGCGCCGCGCCTGTTCCACTTTCGCCAAGGTCTTCGTCGAATTGCTCCATCGACGTTTGTCGATGATCTTAAAATGCGAAATTTGCACGCGCAGCCCCGACGCCCGTGCGATGTGCAACGCTTCATCGATCGCCGCTTCCACCGACATGCCTTCATCGCGCATGTGCGTGGCGTATACGCCGCCAAACCGCGCCGCGGCCTTCGCCAAATCCACAACCTCGTCCGTCTTGGCATACGTGCCCGGAACATACCAAAGCCCCGTCGCGAAACCGATCGCGCCATCGCGCATCGCATGTTCGACAAGGGCGCGCATTTTCGCAAGTTCCTCGGGCGTGGCGGCGCGATTAGCCGTGCCCATGGCCGCGGTGCGAACGCTATTGTGACCGATCAACGCGGCGATGTTCGGGCCGATCTTCGTTGTCGTTAATCGTCCAAACCACTCGGCCATGTCCGTCGCCGACGACCCGCAATTCCCGGTCACCAGCGTCGTCACGCCATCCATCAGGTACGAATCGGCGCGCGGTACGCGAAAGATGCCTTGTTCGACATGCGTGTGAACGTCAATGAAACCGGGCGTCACGATGCGATCGGCCGCGTCGATGACATGATCGGCCGTTGCGCCGCCCAGCGCGCCGATCTTGGCGATCCTCCCAGCGCGCACGCCAATATCGGCTCGATACCAGGGATTGCCCGTGCCATCGACAACACGCGCGCCGCGAATCAAGACGTCGTAATCGGCCGCCTGTAACGCGGCACAAAACAGCCATGCAAGTCTCATAGCGGCCGGATCTTGATATTGCGAAACCACGCCTCGTCGCCGTGATTCTGCAACGTGATCGGCGTCTCCCGTTTCGGACGCTCCGCCAAACCTTTGTAGACCAGCGAGTCCGTCGTCCATCGCGCCGCGGCCTTCGCCTTGATCGACTCATCGGCCAGCGAACCGTCGACCACCTTCACGCCGTTCAACCAGTGTTCGATCTTGTCGCCGCGCACGATCACGCGCGCATGATTGTATTCGCCCACCGGCTTGGCCATCGGCTTGGCGGCCGGCAGCATCGAGTACAACGCGCCCGCCTGATACAACGCCCCGCGCCGCGCATCGGCGTGTCCGCTATCGTCGATTACTTGAAATTCGAAACCAACGACGTATTCCTGCGTTGCCGCGGCCCGCGTGATTGCCCGCGTTTTGATGGCATCGTTGGCCATGGTCTCGAACTTGCCGTACTTCTTCACTTGCCTGTCGTCGACGAAGAACCGGTCCTGCACTTGATACTTCAATCCGCTGTTTCCGCCGGGCGAGATCTTCCATTCAAAGTTCAGTTCGAAGTCGCCATATTGTGCCAGTGTGAACAGATCTTCCCGCAACTTCGGACTCTTCGCGGCCTTGAGCGCACCGTTGTCGATCGACCACGAATCGCCTGCCGGCGATTTCTTCGACGGATCGCCCCATCCCTTCATCGACTTCCCATCAAACAAAAGCTTCCACCCTTGTTTTTTCTCTTCCCGCGAGAGTGTATTTGGTTCGGCGGCGAACAAGACGCCGCAAACAAGCATGAGTGAAATTCGCATCACCGCTATTCTGTCACGGCTAGCGAATCATTCGCTTTTCGAGCTCCCGGTATTCCGGCGTGTCGCGCAGGAGGTCGAAGCGCGGATCGACCAGGACATACGGCGTGCCGCCTTCGTGGAACTCGGCGCTCTTGCGCAGCGCCTCGCGCGCGGCGTCGATCTCTCCGGTCGCCGCGAGTAAGATCGCGCGGCTCACTTGCCAGCCACGCTCGGACTTCCATCGCCTTACCGCGTCCTCGAGAAGTTTCTTACCTTCGGCGGCTCGCCCTTGCTGGACGCGCAGGTGGGCGAGGCCAGTGATCGCCCTCGAATCCAAGTCGTACTTCGCCAAGCACCATTTATACTCGCGATCCGCCTCAACGAAGTCGTTGTCGAGTTGCGCATTCACCGCCAACAGCCAGTGCGAGAACGCATGATTCGGGTCGAGTGCGATCGCCCTCCGCGCGGCTTTGCGGGCTTCGAAGTGGCGGCGCGCAAGGAAATACGCGTCGCCGACGGCCGCACTCACGGCGGCAACGTTTGGCTCCATAATCTCCGCTCGCGAGGCCTGCCGGATCGCGTCGTCGTGGCGTCCTAACAAACTCAATACCGCCGCGTACATGCGGATCATCTCGGGGTTGGCCGGTTCCAACTCCGCGCTACGCGATAGATGCGCCATCGCTTCGCGTTGATTCCAAGTCCGATATAGCGCCACCGAGCCAAGCATGCGATGTGCTTCGGCGATCGTGTCGTCGATCTCCAGGGCCTTCCTGGCTGAATCCTGCGATCGCTGCGCCAAGTCGGCGCCACGCACTTCGTCCCATTCCGAAAGCCCCTCAAGCGCCATCGCCATGCCGGCCCACGCGCGCCCGAATTGCGGGTCCAGTTCCACGGCCTTCTCGAATGCCTTCAGACTGTTCGCCAGATGTGGTGGCCACCCCTGTGGTTTCGTCGTGCGCGGCGGATCGGTGCGCAGCAGCCTGTATCCTTCCAGGTAGACTCGCGCCGCTTCGGCGTTCGACGTGCCCGGTCCGGCCGTTCGCTCTCGCGGTTGACGTAGCGCATCGGCGATCGCCAATGGTTCCGGATTTTCAAAGACGCGACTCCACAACCGGTACCCGCTGCCCGCGCTGGACAGGGTGGCGGTAACCCGCCCTCGATTGATAGAACTCACAAGCAGGTATGTCGCCTTGGCTTTTCTTGCGTTGGCTTGAATGTCGGCATCGTGGGCGCCCGAGATCAGGGCGACTCTCCATCCTGCCCGCTTCGGGATCAGTTCCGTCAGCCTCTGTTCCAGCTCTTGCGCCGCCGCGCTGTTTCCATCGAGCGGCACCACCGGAGCAATCGCCAATGTCGTCTCCGGCGTGCCAAACGTCCAGTACGCCAGTCCGCCTCCGATTATCGCTACCGCGGCCGCCATTGTCGCCCAGGGGGTTCTCCGCGGTATTCCGGCCGGGTTCAAAGCGGGTGGAGCAAGGTCCACGAATCTCGGCACGTAGCTGCCTTTCGGCAGTTCGATCCGGATCGGACTAGCCGCGCCGGGCCCCGCGTAGTACTCCATCAGTTTCGTCCGCAGCCGGCCTGCCTCGACACGGACCGTCGAGTCGCTTCGTGTATCGTAGTCCGGCCGGCGCTCATACACAGTCACGCCGACGTTGTATTCCTTTAGCGTCTCAGCGCGTCCGGCTAGTGTTTCCTCAACGACAAAACGCAAAAAGCGGCACAGCTTCTCTCCCCGCGCGAAGGGCGGGCTGATTAGGATCTTCGCCAATTCTTCGCGAATCAGCTCCGGCGTTGATTCCGCCACAGTCGCCATCCTACCATTCCCGCGCAAAAATCCGGAAGTTGCCAGCGCGCAATGGGTTAGTAACGGTTAGCAACCACGTAAGAAGCTCCATTTCGGGCATTCGCCCGCGCACTATGGATCTGTTCGGAGGAACTCATCTTGAAATTGTTTTCAATCACGCTAGCGGCGGCATCGCTCTGCCCGGCTGCAACTTATCTCAACTTCACCGGAGCGGTCGACCCGGTCTATTCTTGGAACCTGACAGCGCAATCCGCTGCCGGTGTCTACTTCGATGTACTGCAACCCATTGCGGGCCCGGTCAGGCTCGAAGTGCAGGTCGCCTCGTTGGCGCCTCAGTCGATCAACGCGATTCTGACGCCGCAGATCAACCCGTACAACCCGAATCTCAACTTGATGGCGGGGACGTTTCAGTCCGCCGCCATCGCCGATCCCAGCAACACTGCGGTCACGCCCGTGACGGCGCTTACGGTTCCATCGCTGCAAGTAGGCCCGCACTATCTGATCCTATACACTGCCTCCAACGCCGTTTGGCAGGGTTTCTTTCCCTATTCGAGCTCGGCCGATCCGACGATCGGATTCACAGCATTCTCGGTCACCGACGTGGACGGCAGCGGTTTCAATCCCAACGACCCGCCCTCGTCCACTTTTTTCGGCGTCAACGGCCCGGCGTTTGGTTTTCGAATCGCCACAGGCGAGGTCGATCCCCCGCCGCCCCCTCCCGCAACCGTTCCAGAACCGGCGAGCGGCGCGCTTGCCGCCCTGGCGTTAGCCGGATTGGCCGCGTTTCGAAGCCGCCGGACGTTGGCGCTCGCGCTCGGTGTGCTGCCCACGCTTCCGGCCGCCGTAATCTACGAACAGTGGGGTCCGTTCGCCGGCCATTCGTCGAATCTCAATCCGGAAACGGCGGCGCTCGGCACTTTCCACGTCAATCAACCAATTGGGGCTCAAGTCACCATCGAAGGGACATTCGCCGCGTGGCCCGGCGTACCGGTAGCACAACAAATTTCGGTCGTACTGACGAGCAAAATCGGGCCTACCGCTTCCGGCGTGGACATCGTCGCTGCGAGTACGTTCTCGACTTCCGCGATCCCTCATACGGGCCCGACCGAGCCATACATCTCGGTGCTCACATTGCCTGGACTCGCGGCGGGCGACTACTTCCTTGTATTCTCCACGCAGGGACAGGCGCTTTGGCAAGGCTTCTCGTCGGGCCAGTTCACGACAACGACTAGCCCCGAAATCACAGAGGTCACCTTTGCCGTCGCCGCAACTTCGCTCGGCGGCTATAATGCAGCCGAGCCCTATCGATCCGTCTTCACCGCCCTTCCAAGCTACCGCACCCACGGTATCCGCATTACAACCGCCGACGACACCTCCGGCGTTCCCGAGCCCAGCGCTCTCGCCCTCACCGCTTTCGGCGCTACTGCGCTTCTCCTACATCGTAGGCGTCGCTAACCCGCAGCGCCACCCGGTACGAGCCCAGATTATTCTGCCAGTGCCGGTTGTCGTTGATCGCCAACTGCAACCTCGCCAGCGGCAGTCCGGAGCCATTCCACTTCATACCGACTAAGTAGACGGCGCCCTTCGCTCCGCCACGGCCGACCAATGCGCCGAACGGATGTCCGTCGACGAGGTTTGTCTTATAACGCGGGCCTGGGACTTTCAAGCCGTCCGGATCGGTGGCCCACCCATCTTCGGCCCACGACAGCCGCGTGAATCCCGACGCGCTCGAAGACGCCTTCGACGACGGCGACGGAACCACAGCGGTGTCGAAGAACTCGATCTGCGTTGAGTGCTGAATCGAATGCACATTCACGCGCCGCGCTACCTCCTTCTGCCGCACGGCGAAGCCGCGCACATCGCTGAACTTCACTTGCCCGTTTAGCGAAAAGCTTTCGATCTTTCCGCGCACAATTTCGCCGCCCGCCAGCCGCACCATGGACAGCCCGCGATCCAGTCCGTCCGCGTTCACCGGCATAATTCGTTCGAACAGACGATAGAGCGGGCGGGGCTCATGTTGATCGGTGTCTTTGTACAAGGTCAGCAGTGGCGTAATCACGGGCACACCAAGCGTGGTCAGATCTTCGACAGCCGCATCGCTCGCCTTGCGGTCGGTCCCTTGAATTGCCCCGATGCCCGCCTTGATCCGCGCCGATTCCTCCTCGGTTGCGGCTTCGCCCGAATGCACAGAAAGAATCGATCCCATTGGTATTGTGCGAGCGCCCACTTTGATCGACGACGCCGTCGCCGCGATCTCTTTCAACGCGCCGTCCTTCATCCATACCAGCACCGGCGTGTCTTTGGCAGCCAGCGACAGGCTGGCAAGAAAGAGGAGTGAAATTCGCATCGTCCTACTATACGCGGCCATCAAGTTCGCTGCAGCCAGATCCGATTGATCGCCACTTCCGGTTTTGTCGCCCGCGCCTCCATGACACAGGGGCCCTTCGGCAATCGAGCTCTTCCCATCGTCGCCACCGCAAACACGTTCGGCCCAGCCGATGGCGCGATTCGCGCAGTGACCTCCGCTCCACCGATCCGAATCGCAATTGCGGCATCGCCGGCTTCAGCGGCCAGAGCGTACGATACCCGGACATCATATAGCCCCGGCCGCACGACATCGAGCTTCCACTTCGCCACGCCTAATTTCTCAACCGAGTCCCAGTCGTAGCCCAAAAACGTGTACGTCGCTCCTTCCGAGATCGCCGCCCAACTGGCCTGCACCTCCACCGGATTCTCATCGTCGCGGCCCACTTCGATCGGCACGGGCTCGAACACCTGGCCCTTCGTAACGTCCGCGAACCACTCTTCGAGTTCCTTCCGCAACCCTGCAGCGATGGTGGGCTCTTTGGCCGAGATGTCCACCTTTTCGGCGGGGTCGTTTTCCAGGTCGAAGAGTTGACCACGCACCCATTTGTATCGCTGGCCGCCGATACCAAGCGCATTGGATCGCAGCGAAGGAGCGAACCGGTCCCAGATGTGAAACACGCGGCGATTTGGATCCGCCGGCGACTCCCCGCGCAAGTGCTTCGCGAAGCTCACGCCGTCGATCTTTCGATCCCTCGGAATCTCCGCTCCCGCCAATTCACACAGCGTGGGAAAGATATCAATATGCGCCGTAACCGCGTTGACCGTCCGCGGCCGGAAGTTCTGGCCCCGCACGAACAGCGGCGAACGAACTCCGCCTTCGAACGCCGACGCTTTGAACCCGCGCAACCCGACGGTAAAGTGCTTCGAAACGCCGCCGTTGTCGCTCATGAAGAGAACAATCGTGTTGTCGTCGACCGCTTCGAGCAACCGCCCGATCGCCGCATCCATGTGGCTCACCATTCCGTACATGTGCGCATCGGAATAGGACAGCCCTTTTTTCAAGTACCTCTCCGCGTACGCATCGGGAGCATAGAGCGGCGTGTGTGGCGCATTGAAAGCGACGTAGCAGAAATACGGACGTCCGCGATTGGCCAGCAGATACGATCGTGCGGAATCCGCGATCACATCGGAAATATGTCCTCGTGCCTCGACAGGCGTTCGATTCCAGTTCAACTGATCCGGATGGGTGTAACGCTCCAGGTGCCCTTGCGAAAACGTCAGCGCCTCGCCGAATCCGCGCCGCAACGGGTGATACTTCGCATAGCGGCCCAAGTGCCACTTGCCGAACAACGCCGTCTTGTACCCGGCCTTCTTCAGCACTTCCGCGATCGTGATTTCACCGGCGTGCATCGTATCGCCGCCGAACCGCGTGTTGTACACACCCGTGCGGAGATAGTGGCGGCCGGTCATCAACGACGCCCGAGTCGGCGCGCAAACCGGCGACACATAGAACCGGTTAAATCGCACGCTAGCCGCGCCGAGCTTATCGAGCGCCGGTGTCTCGATCACGGAATTTCCGTGTATGCCTAAGTCCCACCAACCCTGATCGTCGGTAACGATCAAGAGGATATTAGGTTTCGTCCGGAGCTGCGCCAAAGCACCAAGCGCGAACGCCCGCCGCGTCATCATTTCATCGATTCTCGCAGCATTCGCATCCACTCGCCAATGAAGTACGGGTTGTCGTGCCAGGTACGCCCGGAGACCATGTTGCCGTCGCGCACGCACCGATCGTTGACGAACGTACCTCCGCTGAATTCAACATCCAGTTTGCACTTCGGCACCGTGGCCATGCGCCGGCCGCGAATCACATCGGCGGCCGCAACAATCTCGACACCATGGCACACAACGGCGACCGGCTTGTTGGCCTCGAAGAAGTGCCGCGTGATACGCAACAGATCTTCGTTGTAGCGCAGATACTCCGGCGCACGGCCTCCACTGACGAACAGGCCCGAGTACTCTTCCGGGTTCACGTCACGAAACGCGATCGACGCCGGCCAGTGGTAGCTTGGCGACTCTTTCGTCAGATCCCAACCCGGCGGGATTTCGTGCATTACCAAATGGTAGATTCTCTTTTCCGGGCCGGCGACGACCGCGTCCCAGCCTTCTTCAACGACCCGCCAAATGGGGTAAACGGTATCAAGCGCCTCAGAGGCGTCGCCGATAGGAATCAGAATTTTCGGTTTCATTACAGTTTTGCTCGTTTCAACGCCTGCGTTAGCGCGGCGGCGGGAACTTCGAATTCGGTCATCCCTTTGCCGCCTTTGTAGTCCACATCCTGATAGCCGGCCGGGTGCGTGTAGAACGCGTCGATAGTCATTTTGCGTGCCCAATCGAAGAATTCGACACCCGGCCCCTTGGCTTTGCGCCGGTCGCAAATGCTGTCGAGCAACTTCGTCTGGGCCTCGGCTGAAGTCTTGGCGAACGCGCCGCCGGACTGCGCATTCAACCAGGCCAGACCGGCGCGAAACGTCTTCGCCAGTCGCGAGTTATTGGCGCAAAGCCGTTCGATATACTCCGCCGCCCCGGCCGTCGACGCCGCTGGCGAGACTTCATCGGCAGGCACGATCAAGTCGCAGAGTACGCGCAGGGTCTCGAACTCATGCGCAGAGAAAAACACATTCCGGGGATGCGCACTCGCGGGCGCCGCCGCGTGTTGATGCACCTGCGCCGCCAACGGCGCCGCCGAGACTTGAACGAGGGTCCTTCGTGTGAATTTAGACATCACCCTTCCTCATTTCCTCGGCCAGATACTCGCTCATCCGCCACGCCAGTGCAATGATGCTCAGCGTCGGGTTCTTGTCCGGGTTCGAAACAAACGGCGCGGCGTCGGCCACAAACAGGTTCTTCACCTCATGCGCTTGCTGATACTTGTTCAACGCGGAGGTGCGGGGATCGTCGCCCATTCGGATGGTGCCCACTTCGTGAATGACTTCGCCGCCGGTCGTAATCTCGCCCGCGGAAATCGTCTCCGGCCGTCCACCCAGATTGGTAATGATCTCCGTAAACGTCTTCTTCATATGGGCGGCTTGCTTCCGCTCGTGCTCCGACCATTGGAAGTGGAATCGCAACACCGGAATGCCGTACTCGTCCACGACGTTCGGGTCAATCTCGCAGTAGCTCTTCGCGTTCGGAATCATCTCGCCGCGCCCGGTAAACCCGATACTGGCGCCGTAGTTCTCGCGAATCTGCCGCTTCAACGCTTTCCCGTATGACTGGTACCGGCTCGCGGCTCCGTGAAACGTCCCGACGTGCGGCTGGCCGAAACCGCCGCCCATCTCAACGTGATATCCGCGCGGGAAATCGAGCTTTTCGCCGAACAGCCACCACGGGATGTACATATGCATTCCGCGAATTCCATCGGTGTCGTGTCGCGGCAACCCTTCGAGCGCCGGAATTTGCCCGCGCACCGAAAGCCCGACAGTGTCGGTCAGATTTCGTCCGACCATGCCGCTGCCATTGGCCAGATTGCCCGAGTTCAACATCAACCCCGCCGACTCGCACG
>VFZQ01000014.1 GCA_016871135.1 Acidobacteriota bacterium
GGAAAATCGCACCCGCCTAATCCGCAACGTCATCGGCAAAATCAAGAACGAGTTCGGCTCGAAGATGCTGATCGCCATGCGCCTCGGCTGCTTCGACTCGGTGCCTTACAAGAAGTCCGACACGTCTTCGGACGGCGAGCCGCTGCCTTACACAACGCCTTACCCGCACGGATGGGGCGTTGATCCCAACGACCCGCTGCGCGAAGAGCTCAGCGAAGTGAAGCAGGCCATCGGCTGGTTCAAGGACTGGGGCGTGCAACTGCTCAACGTCTCGATCGGCTGCCCTTACTACAACCCTCACATCGGCCGGCCGTTTGAAAAGCCCGACGAGGGCAACTACGAAATGCCCGAGCATCCGCTCACCGGCGTCGACCGCCACTTCCGCATCTCCGGTGAACTGCAGCAGGCGTTCCCGGATCTGCCCATGGTCGGTACCGGCTACTCGTGGTTGCAGATCTACGCGCTCAACGCCGCCGCGCGCAACATCGAAACGGGCCGCATCCGCATCTTCGGACTCGGCCGGGGCACACTCTCCTACCCCGACTTCGCCGTCGACGCGCTCGAAAAAGGCTCGCTCGACGAGATCCGTGTTTGCAAGACGCTTACGTACTGCACGTTCCTGATGCGCCAGAAAAACCATCCTCTGGGCCAGTTCCCCGCCGGTTGTCCGCCGTTTGACAAGCTCGTCTATGGGCCGATCATGAAGCAGGCGCGCGAAGCGTTCCGCTCCCAACAGAAATGAACCGGCGCGAAATTCTTGCCGCCTCGGCCGCCTTATCCGCGGCCGCGCAGACACCGTCGCCGCCCAGCTTCCCCCAAGACCGCATCGACAAAGCCGACGCCTCCGTCGACTCGCTGCTCAAGCGCCAGATTCTCGACAAGAATCACAAGTATTACGGCAGCTACGAAGGCGCCAACGGGCTCTACTACGGCTCCGGGCCAACGGACCTGTTGTCCAGCTTTCTCAACGGCTATCTGCTGCCCCAGTCGCGCCACTTCAAGAAACCGCTGCTGGCCGAGCGCATGGAACTTGCCGCGAAGGCCTTCGGGCGGCTGCAAACCAAGGACGGCAACTGGAACCTTCCGTTCACCAACTTCAACTCCCCGCCCGACACCGCTTTCATCATGCAGGCCATCTGCCTGGACGTGTTGAACGCACGCAAACACGGGTTCCCGGAGTTCGAGAAGTGGCTGCTGCCGGCGATTGAAAAAGCGGGCGACGGACTCGTCCGAGGCGGCATGCACACACCCAATCATCGCTGGGTGGCGAGTGGAGCGCTGGCCGGGCTGCACAAACTCTACGGCGTCCCGAAATACTCAGCACGCGCCGGGCAGTGGCTCGCCGAAGGCATCGACATCGACGCCGACGGCCACTACACGGAGCGCTCGACTACGGTCTACAACGGCGTCGTCAACCGCGCGCTCACCTACGTCGCCGAGTGGATGAACCGGCCCGAGTATCTCGACTACGTGCGCCGCAATCTCGACGCGTCGATGTATCTGTTGCACGCCGACGGCGAGATCGTCACCGAAATCTCGCGCCGCCAGGACGCCAATATCCGCGGCACGATGTACTACCACTGGTTCCCGCTCGCCTACCTCGCGTGGAAGGATCGCAACCGTGTTTACGCGCACCTCGCGCGGCAACTGGAACCGGTGTACGGATCTTTCACAAATCTGCTCTGGCAACCGGAACTGACCACGGCGTTGCCCGAACCGCAGGCGCCGCCTTCGGATTTCGTCAAGCTGTTCCCATCGATCGGGTGCGGGCGTATCCGTCGAGGCCCAGTCAGCATCAGTGTCCTGCGCGATAAAGACCGCTTCTTCACTTTCCGCCGAGGGACCGCCGTCATCAACGCAATTCGCTTCTCCTCCGCCTTCTTCGGCAAGGGCCAGTTCGTCGCCAGTTCGATGACGCAACGAGGAACGACGTTCGAACTCACGCAGGAACTCGACGCCGGTTACTACCAACCGTTCCAACCAACCCGCAAAATCTCGAGCGAAGATTTCGACTCCACGCGCCACGAGCGCCAACGGACCGAAGTTTGTCACATGCGCTACAAAGCCACCGTCACCGAGACAACAAAAGGCGCGAAGGTACGCATCGAAGCTGCGGGCACCGACGAAGTCCCAGTCACCATCGAAATCAATCTGCGCGAAGGCGGCACGATTACCGGCGCCGAAAAACTCGGATCGCCGAAAGACGCCTGGCTGCTCAAACAGGGCTATGCGTCGTTCACTCTCGGCGGCGAGACGATCAAGATCGGACCAGGCGCGGCCGCGCATACTTATCTCGATGTCCGAGGCGCCAGACCGCGACTGGAAGGCCCGTCGCTTTTTCTCACAGGCCTCACGCCGTTCGACCACACCATCGAGATTGCCTAGCTGCCAACATGTATGCAATTCTTAACATGTGAACTTGTTCCACCAAGCCAAACGTGTGTGCCTCGGCCTGGTGTCGTTGTGTCTTTCGCTGACGTTTCTCGGAGCTCTTCCCGGCGGGGTTTCGCCGGACCGCGCGGCGCGTAATCCACAAAGAACGCGAGTCTCGCGCTGTCCGCGCCACCGGATCGTGGCCGGCATCTCTCAAGAGCCGGTTTCGCTTCGCAACGCCTTTATCCGGTCGGCGAAGGCATCCGATCCGCCGCCGGTCGAAATCGCCGCCGCAGCCGCGCCGGAACCCGCGCTGGTCTACCTCGAAACTGTGTCGGCGGCGCCGCAACTTCGTGCGGTTACCCCGGTTCACGCACGCAGCCTTTTCGCTCGCCCTCCTCCCGGACTTATCGCCTAAGTCAGATTTCGGTCCATTCCCCCGGAACGGTTCGTCGAGAACCGCTCGCACGTATTGACTCATGAGGAGAACCCATGGAAAGACTTATTGCGGGATACCGCAAGCTCCGAGAAGAAGTGTATCCGGAACGCGCGGAGCAGTTTGCAAAGCTAGAGCGCGGCCAGGCGCCGCGCGTTTTGTTCATCACCTGTGCCGACAGCCGGATCACTCCGGAGCTACTGTTTCAAGCCGAACCCGGCGAACTGTTCATTTGCCGTAACGCGGGCAACATCGTCCCCGCGCACGGCGATCACACCGGCGGCGTTTCCGCGACGGTCGAATACGCCGTCCGCGCTCTTAAAGTGACCGACATCGTCGTCTGCGGCCATTCCGACTGCGGCGTCATGCGCGGCCTCCTGCATCCGGAAAAGGTCGCGTCGATGAAGAGTGTCGCATCGTGGCTCGGATACGGCGAGCGGGCCCGCGCCGTGGTCGAGCACGTCTGCTCCCACATGGACGAAGAAGAGAAGGTGATGGAACTGGCCCGCCAGAATGTCCTCGCGCAAATGGACAATCTCCGCACGCACCCGTCCGTCGCCGCGGCCATGGCTGGAAAGACTCTGGGCATCCACGGCTGGGTCCTTCAATTGCACACCGGCAAGGTGGATGCCTGGTCGGCGGATTCGGAACAGTTCGCCCCGCTTGAGCAGGTCTACGAGACCGTCGGGAGCCGCTAACCATGAAGACCGATACACTCGCATCCGACGCGCTGGCGTCCGTTGTCGTTTTCCTTGTCGCCCTTCCACTCTGCATGGGTATCGCCATCGCGTCCGGAGTCCCGCCGGCGCTCGGGCTGATTACAGGCATCATTGGCGGCATCGTCGTTGCGAGTTTCTCCGGCTGTCCGCTGCAAGTCAGCGGACCGGCCGCGGGACTATCGGTCATTGTGTTTCAGATGATTCAAGAGCACGGTGTCGCGATGCTAGGTCCGATCGTGCTCTTGGCCGGCGTGATTCAAGTCGCCTCCGGCCTGCTGCGCGTGGGCCAGATGTTCCGCGCCATATCGCCGGCCGTTATCCACGGCATGCTCGCCGGGATCGGCGCGCTGATCTTCGCCGCGCAGTTCCACGTCATGGTCGATCACGTACCGAAAGCGGGCGGCCTGGCCAATCTCGCCGCTTTCCCGGAAGCGATCGCATTGTTGTTTGAAGACACCGACCACGACCATCACTTGGCCGCCATCGTCGGCTTCGTCACGCTGGGCGTCATGGTCGGCTGGGCCTTCCTCGCCAAGGGCCGTTTGAGAACAGTTCCCGCAGCTTTGGTAGCCGTCATTGCCGGCACAACGCTCGCGCAAGTCGGCCAGATGCATATCCACTACGTCAAGCTGCCCGGCAACCTGCTGGAAGCCGTAACGTGGACCAATCTTCCGGGCCTCGCAGGCCTTTTCAACGGCGAAATCCTCGGTGAAGCGTTCGCGCTCGCCTTCATCGCCAGCGCCGAGACGCTGCTCTCGGCCGCGGCGGTGGATAAGATGGCGGCCGGCCGGCAAAAGACGAACTACGACCGCGAACTTCTCTCGCAGGGCATCGGGAATTCGCTCTGCGGAATGCTCGGAGCGCTGCCGATGACCGGCGTCATTGTGCGTTCGGCGGCCAACGTCAATGCGGGCGCCAAGACGCGCATGTCGGCGATCCTCCACGGTCTGTGGCTCATGATGCTGGTTCTGGTTTTCCCCGGCGTTCTGCAGACGGTGCCCACCGCCTGCCTGGCCGCGATCCTCGTATTCACCGGCATCAAACTCCTCAACTTCGGCGAACTCGTCCGATTGAGAACCTACGGGTGGCCAATCGTCGCGATCGCTGTAATTACAATGGGAACCATCATTGCGTCGAGTCTGCTCACCGGCATCGTCGTCGGCATCTTGTTGTCGCTCGTCAAAGTGATGTGGGCGATCTCGCGGCTTGACGTACGCGTCGATCACGATCCGGTCTCCGACCGCGTCGACGTTATCTTCGAAGGCTCGGCCAGTTTCGTCAATCTCCCGCGCTTCACCGACGCGCTCGACGAACTTCCCAACGCCGCCGAGATCTACGTGCACCTCAAACAGTTGAACTACGTCGACCACGCCGCCGTGGACGCGTTGTCCGATTGGGAAAAAATCCGCCTGCAACGCGGCGGGCAAGTCCACGTCGAGTGGACCGAACTGATGAACACGTATGCGCTGAAGAACAGGACACCGGTTCCTCAAAAAGTGCCGGCGGGCAGCCACTAACTCGAGGACGCGGGCGGAGAAATCGGCCGCACCGGCTCGGCATAAACTCGCGCCGCAGGCACGGAAACGAACTCGCCTTCGGGATACCGCAACGCGGTCAACGCGCCGCCGAACACGGCTCCGGTGTCGATGTTGACTGTATTGTTCACCCATTGCGGCGCGGGTGTTGGCGTGTGCCCGTAGACGACCATCGCGCGCCCGCGATATTCGCCGGCCCAGTTGTAGCGCACCGGCAGGCCGAACTCATCGGTCTCGCCCGTCGTTTCTCCGTAAAGACAGAACTCGCGCACGCCTCCGCTGGTACGCCCGTGCATCGCTTCGCGCAGACCGGCGTGCGCAACGACAAGCTTGCCACCATCGAAAACGTAATGGCTCGTCAGCGAATCGAGAAACGCCGCGATCTCGGCGCGCTCGACTGCGCCCAGAGGTTCCAGTTCATCGATCGAACGCTGCAGGCCGTGCCTGACTTGCAACTTTTTACCGCGCAACCACCGCACGAGTTTGACATCGTGATTCCCGGCAACGCAGAATGCCTCGCGCGCCCGCACCATGTTGCGCACGACCCGAACCGTGTTGAGAACCTCGGGCCCTCGGTCGACCAGATCCCCGACAAACACGGCCCGGCGGCCCTGCCGGTGACGCCACAGTTCCCTGCCCCACGGCGCGTCGGCCGAATCCCCGTCGGTTCGTTCGTAACCCAACTTCGTCAGCAGCGCGCGCAGCTCTGGCGCGCAGCCGTGCAAGTCGCCGATGATGTCGAAGGGTCCGGCTTCGTCTTTCTTATTACAGCTCAGCGGCGTGCGGACAATTTCGACCGCTTCCCCCGGCGCAACTACGTGCACATAGCGGAACCCCTCGCGATCAAGACGCGAAAGATGCGGCTCTTCGCCGACGATGGCGACAGCAAAGCAGTAATGCTTCCGCGTGATTTGAAGCAGCTTTCTACGCCGCTCGAAGCCCGCATTGGCCGCGTCGACGACAGTCAATTTCCCGAGCGCGAGCCGATGGCCAACCGCCGCTTCATCGTCCAGCGACAAAACCTCGCCGGCCTCGAAGTGCTCCGGCGAAAAGCCAGCCACGGCGACCAGCCCGAGCTCGGGAACTTCGATCCTGCGCATCGAGGCTCGTTATTCCTGTCTCAGTTCCCCGTCTTCCAAAGATCAATTTCCTTCTCGCCCGAAGTCATCGCAATCCACTTTCCGTCGGGCGAAAACGCCAGCGAAACAACACGGTGCGGCGAGCGCATTGTCTTCACGACCTTGCCCGAAGTCAGGTCCCACAGCGCCACCTTCACCGGGTTCCGCGTCGTCACGACATCGAACCCGCCCGTCACCATCATCTTGCCGTCGGGCGAAATCGCCAGCGCCGAAATCGTCTCGCCGTGACCCTTCAGCGACCGCGCCGGCTGAAACGTCTTCGCGTCCCAAAAATAGACCGTCTCGTCCAGGCCCGCCATCACGAGCTGTTTGCCGTCCGGCGTGAACTCACCCGCAAACATCGCACCGGTCAACTCTTCCACCTTCTTCACAAGTTCGCCGGAACTGGTCTTCCACACGCGCACATCGTTGTCGTAATTTGCGCTGACAAGCAGTTCGCCGTCCGGCGAAAAGACGACCTCGGCCGCGCCGCCGATGCCATCGGCCAGAGCGTGTTTTTCCTTCCCGCTGGCGACGTCGATGATTCGCACCTTCCGGTCGGCGACCGACGCCACCGCCAGCGACTTGCCATTGGCCGACATAACGGTCCGGCCCTGCGGAGCGCCGTTGATGAGCCGCAGTTGCGTGTCGGAGGTGAGGTCCCAGACGCGCACGGTGGTGCGGTCGGCGCGCTCAATCGCGCGCGTCGCCGAAACCAGCGTCGTGCCCGCGGTGACAGCTTTGTCGACGGTAACTTTGCCGGTGGCCACATCCCACGTGCGCACGTGGCTGTCGCGGCACAGCGCGGTGATCGTCTTGCCATCGGCGGAGAAGAAGAGTTCGCCGGGCGCGGCGTCGGCCGCGATCGTGCGGTCGAACGAGTTCTGCGCCGCAAGCGAAAGCGCCGCGGCGGCGATGAGGAATTTGCGCATGACTAGGCCTTTTCGAGAATGATGTCGAAGGTCACTTCCGTGCTGGGGCCGGTTTCGAACAGCTTGACCGGAAGCACCAGTTCCTTGTTCGCCGCGATACCGCGTTTGTTCCAATTCTTCTCCGGGTTTCCTTCAAAGAAAGGATCGGTGGCGAAGTAGACCTGGGTAATGAGCGTCTTGTGGCCGGGCGCGGAAATCAAGTAGTGGATATGCTGCGCCGGGCGGTCCGAGTAGTGGCCCGGCATCACCGTATCGACCGCGTAAACGCCCTTGGCATCGGGCTTAAGCTGCGTACGATACCTGTAGCCCCGCGTGTCATAGAGGCCGTTGTGATCAGCGTGCCAGAGGTCGACCTTGGCGCCTTCAACAAGTTGGCCCTTCGTATTCATCACACGCCCGGAGACCTTGAGGGAAAGACCAGGATCACCCGCCGCGCGCAGGTTCTTCACGTCGGGCGCACCCTTCCGATAGAAGGGTCCAAGCACCTCGGCGGAGGTCGGCTTATGCGACTGCGCTTCGGCGTTTTGCCAGAATGCGAGCAGTTGCGCCTGAGACATCGCGGCGCCGCCGATAAGGAGACCGCGCGAAATGCAAAGCTCCAGCATCTGGCGGCGATTCGGTTTTGCGTGGGACATATCTCTCCTCGGGCGGGTTACCCGCGCCGTCGTTTATCCTAGCGCATTAGCCACACTGGGTGGGCGAATGTTATCGCCGCAGGCCCTCCAACCACGCAAGCGGCACGCGCACGTTCCCGTTGATTCCCGAGCCCAGCCGAATATTCGGCTTGAACGTGCCGTGGTAGTCAGAGCCGCCCGTCGGCAGAAGCCCAAGCGTAGCCGCCAGCGCGCCGTACTTGGCGGCCGCCGCGGCGTTGTGGTCGGAGTGCTGAACTTCCATCCCGGCAAGTCCAAGCGCCGCGGCTTCGGTGATCCACGCACGTTCTTCCATCTCGACCCGCTTGCCGAGCCGCACCGGATGCGCCAACACGGGTTTGCCGCTAGCCGCGCGCATACGGGCGATACCCTCCTCCAGCGGCACTTCATCGCGCTCGAAGAACGCCGCGCCGTTTTCGGCGATGTAACGGTCGAAGGCCTCCTGCGACGTCGCAACGTAACCCTTCTGCACCAGGATGCGCGCGAAGTGCGGCCGCCCGGCCATGCTCCTTCCAACCGCCTCGACCTCTTCAATCGTGACGTCGACGTTCATCGACTGCAGCCGCGCCGCCAGACGAATGTTTCGATCCCTGCGCTTTGCTTGCAAGCTCGTCAGCCATTCGCGAAATGCCGGGCCGGGATCGCCCGACGGAAAGTAACCGAGTAGATGCACCGTCTTGTTCTTGAACTTGGTGCTCAACTCGATGCCGCAGAGCAGATCGAGCCCCAGCTCCTTGGCATAAGGCAGCGCGGCGTCGTGGCCGGCCAGCGTGTCATGATCGGTAATCGCAAGCGCGTGCAGCCCGGCGGCCAGCGCGTTGTCGACTATCTGTTCAGGTGAATCGGTGCCATCGGAGGCGTCAGTGTGCGAGTGTAAATCTACCAATTACCAGGATAGCGGAATCAGTCCGCGATCTTTCAATAACTGCCACACGCGTTCTTCACTGACGGCGATTTTTTCGCTCGAGGAATCGACGCGCAGCTCCGGATTCACGGGCGGTTCGTAGGGATCGGACACACCGGTGAAGTGTGGAATCTCACCCGCCAGGGCCTTCTTGTAAAGCCCCTTCACATCGCGCTCGGCGAGTACGGAAATCGGGCAGTCCATGAAGATCTCGACAAACTCGCCGATCCGCGATCGAACGATGTCGCGTGTCTCTTTATACGGGCTGATGGCCGCCGTAATCGCGATGACCCCATTCCGCGCCAGCAACTCGGCCACGAAGCCGATGCGCCGCACGTTGGTGTCGCGATCCTCCTTCGAAAAGCCCAGACCCTTCGACAAGTGCGTGCGTACTTCGTCGCCGTCAAGCAACTCCACGCGTGCGCCGGCCCGAACCAGCCGTTTGTGAATCCGTTCCGACAACGTCGACTTCCCGGATCCCGACAGCCCGGTGAACCACAGTGCAAATCCCTTATGCATTCGTTCCTATCACGTCGCGAAGCAGCACGTCGACCGTGCGCTCCATCTTTCCTTCCGGCGAAAAGTGCAGGCCGCACTCCTTATCGCCTTCGACCTCCCACCACCAGCGGCCCGCCCGCAACTGCTCGCCATCACGGACTGCGCGCGAGCACGGCGCGCAACCGATCGTCGTGTAACCTTGCGCGTACAACGGATGAACGGGCACATTGTGCTTGACGAGGTACTCCTCGACATCGCTTGCGTTCCAAGCGGCCAGCGGCGAGATTTTCGCGCCATCGATCTGCTCGACGTTTTCTCGCGATTCCGATTGCCCGCGCCGCAAGCCCACGGCATAGGCGTCCACTTCGGGTAAGAAACGGTCAAGCGTCCGCACCTTGCGCACCTGGCAGCAGAGCTTGCGCTGTGCCACCGACTCGCGGAACAGTTCGGAGCCGAACCGCGTCACCATCGTCTCAACTTCGGATTCGGCCGGCCGCAGCACGTCGACCGGCAACCCATAACGCGCTTCCACGCTATCGATCATCCGTAAAGTCTCGGCCGGCAAACGGCCCGTGTCGATCGTCACAACCCGCGGCGCCAACCCAAGCCGCGCGGCCATGTCGATAAGAATTGTGCCTTCTTTTTGAAAGCTGGTTACGATAGCAAAGCGCTGGGCAAAGGTCGCAACTGCCCATTGCAGCACCTGTTCGGCGGGCCGGTCCATGAATGTCCCTGTTCTCTATCAGGATAGTATGGATTGGCTATTTCGCGGACAAGCCTTCCGACGGCTGGTATTCAAAAATCTCCCCCGCGGTCTTCACCCGAAGCACGCCTTTGGGCAGCGGTTTCGCAGCCGTGGAGAAAAACAGCGCACCGTCAGTGCTTTCACCAGGCGCAAGTTTAACCGCGACGAAAACGATCGCACTCGCCGCCGCAGCCGCCTTGAGCTTGGTCGAGTTCACCTCCGCCAGCGCCGCCCGCCGCCGAGATTCGTAACCCGCTGTCGACCGCAACTGCGTCATCCCGTAGATTCCGGTTTCGTACGCCGTAACCAGCCCAACGACCTCATTCCGCCCGCCCTTTTCCAACATCTCGCCGACCACCCGCCGTGCCGGAACCGGCCGCAGCGACGAGAGTCCCATGTCCCACATAAACTCTTCCGGCTTGATCGTCACCGGCTGGCTGGAACCATTCGACACCGCCACCTGAATCGTCGCGTACTCCCGGACCTGCGCCGGCAGATGCGCAAACATGATCGTCACGCCGTTCCGTGTCAGAGTCTGGTAATGCAATCCACCCGACTCGAAGTCGATGACCTGCGCCGAACAAACGGCGGCCGTGATGGCGACGAGCATACGGATCATGGGCAACCTACATTATGACGCTCGCCGGCCCCGTCAGTGTTTCCCTTTCTGGAGTTTCTCCAGTTCTTTCCGCAGCAACGGATTGGCGGGGTAGTCCTTCACCAGGCCCTCCAGCCACACCCGCGCTTCCGATTTCCGCTTTTCACGCAGCGCGACAACGGCAAGCAGTATCCGCGCGAACGGGCCGAAGTAGCGCCCTTTCGACGCCACGATCTTCAGGTTCGTAACCGCCTGCTCCTTCGATCCCTTCGCCTGTTCAAACTTAACGAACCATTTGAAGAAAAACGGTAGGCTGCCCAGCAGGTACTCGGTAATTCCGGTCGTTAGATACGCGTCGCCGTAACTCGAATCGATGGCCAGCAACCGTACCGCATAGGACTGCGCCTGCTTGGCCGTGGTGAGCGACGAAAGCTGCTTCTTCTCGACGAACGCTGCATAATCGGTCAGCATCCCGTAGGTTGCCGACGCCGCCATCAATGCGTTCTTGTCGTGAGGATCGCCCGCGAGAATCTTGTCGACACGCTCGCGCGCCTGCGTTGTAGCCCAATAGAAAGCGTTGCGAATGTTCGGGTCAGGTTGCGGCTTCTTCTTATCGGCGATCCGTTTGTCGTCGGTGAAAAACTCGGTCGCCAGAATCCCCAACCGGTCCAGTTCGCTGAACAGATGCGCGGCGCCGCGCGCGGCATAGCCCATCGGATCGTTCGGCGTGGCGGCGATATAACGGTCGACGATCGCATGCGCGGCCGGGAAATCGAAGTCGTACATGCGTGCAAAGGCGGTCCGCAAATCTTCGGCCGCACGAAGCGTTAAAGAGGCGAGCAGTGTCCGCCGCGTTATTCGCATCTGAACAGCCTATCGAAAACGGCACGGGTTTGGGTACGGATACCTTCCAGTCTTTCCGGCAGTGGATCGTTCCGGCCCGTCCAGCGATGAACCAAATCGCCGAGAATCTCAAGTTCCATCGGCGAGGTCGGCAGCGCGCCCTCGGCATGACCGTGGATCAGCCGCAGCCCGTGATCGATCGCACGGTAGAACGCGGCGGCTTCCCGCAAAAACGCGGCGTCGTCGCGGTCGAGGTGCCCCATCTTTTCGACGATGTCGATCCGCCTCGGCGTGCTCAAATGCTTGAAGAAGATGCCCGCGCTACGCAGCCGCAGATACATCAGTGTGAAGTCGGTGTCGTAATACCCGCCGGGCCCGGCCTTCAGTGGATTCGCCTCGCCCATCTCTTTCTCCAGGCGCATACGCATCCGCCGCAAGTCATCGATCGATCGCTCGCCTTGTCCGTACCTCCGCCAATCCAACTCCTGCAACTCGTTCAGGAAATCCGTAGCGCGGTTGATATCGCCGGCCACGGCATGTGACTTCATGAACGCCATGCCCTCCCACGCTTCCGCGCGCGATTCGAAGTAACTCTTATAGGCCTGCTCGGTTTGGACCAGCGCGCCTTCGCGCCCGTTCGGCCGCAGGCGCGTATCGACCGAGAAGATAACGCCCTCGCCCGTGTAGGACGTCAGGACATCAATGATCTTCTCCGCGACCTTCGTCCAGTATTCCAGTTCCGCGGCCTCCCGGTTCGGGACCACGAAAATCAGATCGGCATCCGAACCAAGATCGAACTCCCGCATGCCGAGCCGCCCCAGCGCGATCACCATCATTTGAGTGCGCCGCGGCTGTTCTCGCACCGCGATGTCGTAGGCCGCCGCAATTGCCAACTCTCCGAGCCGCGACGTCTCCTCCAGCGTGTCGAACACCGGCTTCGACAAACACACGCTCTCGCACAACGTGCGGAACATCTCCCGGCGATACCAGCGCCGGAGATCCGCCGGCGTCGCCCCATGCGGCGGATTACCCGGTCCCGCGCCAAACAGAGTGAACTCGTTCAGCAACTCGGGCGCCCGCAGCAACTGCTCCGACAGGTACGGGCTGGCGTCGAAGAGATCGATGACACGCGCCGCGAGCGTTGCATCGCCATCGAGCAGTTGCATCAACTCCGGCATCTGCCGCACGCGCTCCAGAAAATGTTCGAACCGCGCCGCGCCCCGGCTGGGCGTGCGTTGCGCCATCGACGCGGCAAGCCCGGGCGCGCGCTGATCGAGCGACCGCACAAGGTTCGACTGCGGCTGCGCCGGCGCATCGGGCTGATTCGCGTGAACCACGCGTTCGTAAATTTCGACTACTTCTTCGCGATGAACATGCAGTTGCTCGAGCAGCGTATTGCCCGTCATCTCCGTTCCACCCGCCGGCGGCGGCATCCGGCGCGCGAACTGGTTGAGCGCATCCGGATCGAGCGACAGCGAATGCGTCTGCAAATCATCGGCGATCTGTAGCCGGTGCTCCAGCGTACGGAAGAACTGATACGCGCTCGCGAGCCGCGCGTATTCGGTCGGCGAGAGAAGCCCCTTGTCGCGCAGCCGGAACAACGACAGCAGCGTGCCGCCGTGCCGAAGCCAGCGTTCGCGCCCGCCGTGCAATCGCTGCAAACACTGCACCAGAAACTCGATATCGCGAATGCCGCCCTGACACAACTTCACGTTAATTTCGTTGCCGCCCGTCCGTTTCGACGCAAGCCGTTCGTGGATGCGCTCGCGTGTCTGCGAGACGCTTTCGATGGCGTTGAAGTCGAGGGACGTATCGTAGATACGCGGCTCAACCGCATCAAGCAGCCTCCGCGCCGGACCACGGTCGCCCGCCGCCGCGCGGGCCTTAATCAACATCTGCAGCTCCCAATCGCGCGCTCGGGTTTCGTAGTAGCGCGTGGCGGCGTCGACCGACAAACAGATCTCGCCGGTCCGTCCGTCCGGCCGCAGCCGCAGATCGACGCGATACGCCAGCCCCTCGGGCGTGTAGCTGGACAACAACTCGGCCAGTTGCGTGGAAAGACTCTTGAAAAATTCGTGATTCGAAATCGAATCGCGGCCGCTTGTCTCGCCAGGCCCGTCATAGACGAACATCAAGTCGATATCGGAGGAGTAGTTCAGCTCTTCGCCACCCAGTTTTCCAAGCGCGACAATCGAGAAACCGCAGGCCTTTCCGTTGAATACCGGCGCGCCGTGGCGCGCTTCGAGCGATGTGCGCAGGCGCGCGTACACAACGTCGAGAATCGCATCGGCGACCGTGGACAATGCGCCCGTAATCTCCGCCAGATCCGCCAGTCCGCGCAAATCGCGCAACAGGATGCCGAGCATTTCTCGCCGCCGGAATCGAGCCAGTTCCCGGGCCGCCGGCGGCCCTGGCAACAGCGACCGTTCCAGACGTTCTCGTACATCCTCATACGACACCGCCCGGTGCAGCACGGCCCCGGCGCACAACGCCCGCAGCAGTTCCGGATGCCGCTCAACCTCTTCGGTCAGGAACCGGGAGTGGGCGCGGACGAGTTCAAGCGCGTGGGCCGTCTTCATGCTTCGGTGGTCAGTAGAGTGACCGGATCCCCCGGTCGGATCGTACCGCTTTGCAAGACCGCGCAGTACACGCCCGAAAGGCCCCACAGTGGCGAAGCCGGATCGTTGGCCTTGACACGCTCGTCAAAGATCGCTTTGTGAATGTCCTCGCCGTAATGCAACAATTGCTTGCAGGGCGCGCGGCGCTTGGTGATTTCGATTTCGCCGAGACGCCAGCGCTGCCCAACGCGAAGTTGGCGGCGATCTATTCCTTTTGTCGTAAGGTTCTCGCCGAGAGAGCCAGGGTGCAGATCGTAGCCTTGCGACCGCAGTTCGGCCAGCCCTTCGGAGGTGATCCACAACAGGGCTTGCCGCGGACCGCCATGAATCTCCGGGTGCTTTTGCACGTCACCGGCCAAGCCATGCGGCCCCGCCTCGGCTTGAAGGACCGCGTACTTGGGAACGCCGCCTTTCGAAATGCTAATCTGTTCGATCTCGCCTGTCATTGGCTAAAGACGGCAGATGAGAAGTTCCCGCTCGTAGATCATCTCCGGCGGCAAGTGATCGTGGAGATCGAGGAATAGCTCCTCATGCCCGATCACTTCCTGGCGCCATTCCGAGCGATCGAAGTTCTGTAACTCGTCAAATTGCGCGCTCGTAAATTTCAGCCCGCGCCAGTCCAGGTCTTCATATCGCGGTACCCAGCCGATCGGCGACTCCTTGCCGAGCGCCCGCCCTCGGACGCGGTCGACAATCCACTTCAGCACCCGCATATTTTCGCTATAGCCGGGCCACAGGAACTTGCCGTCCGGTCCCCGCCGGAACCAGTTGACGTGGAAAACGCGCGGTGTTTCGCTCAAGCTACGCTGCATCTTGAGCCAGTGGCGGAAGTAGTCGGCCATATGATAGCCGCAGAAAGGCAGCATCGCCATCGGATCGCGCCGGACCTTGCCCGTCGCACCCGCCGCCGCGGCCGTTGTCTCCGAGCCCATCGTCGCGCCGACGTACACGCCCGTCGACCAGTTGAACGCTTGAAAGACCAAAGGCATTGTCGTCGCGCGTCGGCCGCCAAAGATAATTGCGCTAATCGGAACGCCGTTCGGATCTTCCCAGGCCGGATCGATCGTCGGGCACTGGCTGGCGGGCGCTGTAAACCGCGCGTTCGGATGCGCCGCCTTCGCCCCCGTCTGTTTCGCGATCTCCGGCGTCCAATGATTACCCTGCCAGTCGGTGCATTCGGCGGGCGGCGTGTCGGTCATGCCCTCCCACCAAACCCCACCCTCGGGAGTAAGTGCAACGTTCGTGAAGATACTATTTTTCGCCAGCGCCGCCATCGCATTCGGATTCGTTGCGTTCGACGTACCCGGAGCGACGCCGAAAAATCCGGCTTCGGGATTAATCGCGCGTAAGTTACCGGTGGCGTCGGGCTTAATCCAGGCGATATCGTCGCCCACCGTCCATACTTTCCAACCCTTGAAGCTCGCGGGCGGAATCAACATCGCAAAGTTAGTCTTGCCGCAAGCGCTCGGGAAGGCCGCGGCGACGTATGTCTTTTCGCCCTTCGGATCTTCGACGCCAAGTATGAGCATGTGCTCGGCCATCCAGCCCTCGTCGCGGGCGATATTCGAGGCGATCCGCAGCGCGAAGCACTTCTTGCCGAGCAGCGCATTGCCGCCGTAGCCGGAGCCGTACGACCAAATCTCGCGCGTTTCGGGGAAGTGAACGATGTACTTCTCTTTATTGCAGGGCCAGGCGACGTCTTTCTTTCCCCGGCCCAGCGGCATGCCGACGGTATGGACGCACGGCACCACGCGCTGCGTGTCCTTGTCGATCTCGGCAAACACTGGTGCGCCGATGCGCGCCATGATACGCATATTGGCTACGGCGTACGGCGAGTCGGTAAGTTGTACGCCGATCCGCGCCATCGGCGACCCGACCGGACCCATCGAATAGGCAAGCACATACATCGTTCGGCCTTGCATGACGCCGTTGAAAAGCGACTTCAACTTACGCCGCATTTTGAACGGATCTTCCCAATTATTGGTCGGGCCGGCGCTATCCTTGGACAGCGAACAGATATAGGTGCGGTCTTCCACGCGAGCGACGTCGGAAGCGTCCGAGCGCGCGTAGTAACAACCGGGCCATAACTTCTCATTGAGCTTGGTCAGCGTGCCGGAGGCGGTAATCTGATCCAACAGAGCCTGATTCTCTTCGGCGGTACCGCTCACCCAGTGAATGCGGGCCGGCTTCGTAAGCCGGGCCATCTTTTCAACCCATTTGAGGAGGTGTTTGTTGGAGGCGAGAGGAGTCGCGGGGTTGCGCTTCTCCGGCCAGTCGGAGGTCTTTGCTTTTTCTTTCGTGGTCACCAGCGGATTGTCCTCCGTTTATTCTAGCAAGCGTTCAATTATGGTACTCTCACGCGCATGGGTCTTCGGTTGTTGCTCTTTCTGTCCGTTTGCGCGTACGCCCAGGAGTCGCGCGGGACGATCGCCGGACGGGTAAACGACCCGCAGGGCGGCGGCATTGCCGGCGCGCGCGTCGTGATCACGAATGTCGACACCGGCATCGCGACCACGCTGAGATCGAACGACACGGGCGCCTACGTTGCGCCCCTGTTAATTCCGGGCGCCTACCAGATCGTCGCGGAACACCAGGGCTTCAAGAAAACGACGCGCCGCGGCATCACCTTGAGCATCAACGACAATCTGCAGATCGACCTGAAGTTGGAGCTGGGCGATGTAACGCAGTCGGTCGATGTCACCGATTCGGCGCCGCTCGTCGAAGCCGCCGACGGCTCGCTTGGCCTCGTCATCAGCAACAAGGAACTGACCGAACTGCCCATCGCCCATGGCAATCCGTATGCCTTGATCGCCCTCGCGCCGGGCACCACCTTCGAAGGCGATCCCAAGTTGAACCGCCCGTACGAACCGACGCACATCGTCGACTATTCGATGAGCGGCAGCACCAGCGGCACCACCGACATCACCCTCGACGGCGTGTCCAACACATCGAAGGGCGCCAACGGCCGCGTCGCCGCCGGTTATGTCCCGCCGGTCGACGCCATCGGCGAGGTGCGCGTCGCAACCAGCTCGTTCGACGCCCGCACCGGACAAACCTCGGGCGGGTTAGTCAATATTAGTCTGAAATCGGGGACGAATAAGTTACACGGGAACGGCACTTACACAAAAATGCGCCCGGAGTGGATGGCGAACGACTTCTTCGCGAACCGGGCCGGCATCGGCCGCGGCGATTTCGAATACGACCGCTGGAGCGGCTCTCTCTCCGGCCCCGTGCGAATCCCCAAGGTCTACGACGGCCGCAACAGGACGTTTTTTATGTGGGCTTACGAGCAGTTGAAAGACAGCCGCCCGCGCGGCGGCACCACGCTCACCGTTCCGACCGCCGACATGCGCAAAGGCGATTTTTCCGAACTCCTCAACATTGGTCCGACGTTCCAGGTGTACAACCCATATACTCGCCGCCGCTTGGAGAACAGTACGACCCGCTATCAGCAAGACCCCTTCCCCGGCAATATCATTCCCGCCAGCATGATTAATCCCGTCTCAACGAAGGTGCTTACTTACTTCGCACTGCCCTTTAACGCCGGGACCACCGCGGACCATCGGAACAATCTTCCCCGCCCTACTAGTCCAGAAATTGCCGACTACTTCACACACACCGTCCGAATCGATCACAACCTGACGGCGAACAATCGAATGTTCATTCGAGGCAACGGCTACAAGCGGCATACACGCCGGAACGATTTCTTCGAAACCCGCGCGACCGGCCTGCAGGAGATCTATCTGCCAAAGGGCGCGTCTTTCGACGAGGTTTACGCCTTCTCGCCGACGCTGGTTCTTAATCTTCGCTACGGCTACACGCGGTTCACTCGCGAAACCTCTCCCCTTCGCGGCCGTAATTTCGACCTCACCGAACTCGGCCTGCCCAAAGCCTACAACGACCTGATAAGTCCAGACCTTCGGGAATTTCCCGTATTTGACATCAACGGATATTTCGCCACCGTCAACGCCGGCGAAGCCCGGTTCATGGATACACATTCGGCCGTCGCCGCGTTGACGAAACTGCACGGTGCGCACAGCTTCGAATTCGGCGGCGAAACCCGCGCCTATCGCCAGAGCCGCTATAGCGGAAATTCGACGCGCAGCGGCCGCTTCAATTTCTCCACAACCTGGACGCGCGGCCCGCTCGATAACTCGCAGCCCGCGCCCATCGGCCAGGGATTCGCGGCATTCCTACTTGGTCTGCCCGAAGCGTCGAGCCTGATCACCCGCAATGCCGATCTGGCCGAACAATCCACGCTCTGGGCCGGCTACGCCCAGGATACCTGGCGCATTCGGCGGAATTTGACGGTGACTCTCGGCGTTCGCTACGAACTGGAAGGCCCGCTCACCGAGCGTTTCGACCGCAGTATCCGGGATTTCGCCGCCGATGCGCCGCAGGCGTTCGAAGCGCGGGCCAGAGCCGCTTACGCTGCCTCCTACGCCGACAATCCTACGGCCGAACTTCCGCCGGATCAGTTCCGCGTCCGCGGCGGCTTGTTGTTCGCCGGCATCGGCGGCCAATCGCGCGAGTTATGGGTCCGGGACCGCAATAACATCATGCCGCGCTTCGGCGTTGCCTATTCGTTGAGTAAGTCGACCGTACTTCGCGGAGGGTATGGCATTTATTACTCCGGCATGGGCCTGCGCCGCTTCGACGTCTTGCAGAACGGCTTCGAGCGATCCACCAACGTTGTACCGACGCGCGATACCGGCTTGAGCTTCGTCGGCACGCTGTCCAATCCGTTCCCCGACGGTATTCTCGAACCGGTCGGCAATACGCTTGGCTTGGCTACCGATGTCGGCAATGGAATTACTTACTTTTTGCCTAATCCAAAAGCCGGCTACAATCAACGCTGGCAGGGATCGGTGCAGCGCCAGTTTGGTAAGTCGACCGTTCTCGAAATCGCCTATGTCGGCAATCGCGGAACGAACTTAGAGGTCGCGCGTGATCTGAACGTCGTGGGCAACGATCTCTTATCGCGAAGTCCCTTCTTCGATCCCGAGCGCGTGAACTATCTTGGCGCGAACGTTCCCAATCCGTTCCGCGGTATTCCAGGCATCAACGGTGCGATCGGCACGAACAACAACATCACGCGCGAAAATCTCTTAAAACCGTTTCCGCATTTTGCCTCCGTCAACACGAGTAACTTCCAAGGCTACTCCTGGTATCACTCGATGCAGATGCGCTGGTCGCGCCGCTTCAACACCAGCCTCGGCCTGAACGGTTCTTACACCTGGGCTAAAAACATGGAGGCGCTGGGCTATCTCAATCCCGCCGACGACATGCCATATGAAACGCTTTCCGGGGCGGACCGCCGCCATCGAATCACACTAGCCACAATCTACGAAATGCCTTTCGGCAGGAAACGCCGGTTCTTCGGCAAAGCGCCGAAGGCTGTCAACGCAGTCATCGGCGGCTGGCAGTTATCCGTGATCTGGATCTTCCAGTCCGGCATTCCGCTCGGTTGGGGCGACGCCGTCTTCTTCGGCGACGGCCGCGACATCCCCAAAGGCCCGAAAACCGCCGAGCAATGGTTCAATATCAACGCCGGCTTTACGCGCAACGTTGCCACTCGCCCAGCGACATCGCACTACCGCACTTGGCCCTTCCGTTTCGCCAACATTCGCGGCCCCGCCATGAACAACGTCGACTGGTCGATCAACAAGCGCTGGAAACTGACGGAAAAAGACGCCGACATCCAACTGCGCGGCGAGGGCCTCAACGGCTTTAACCGCGTGCAGTTTCAGAACCCCGTCACCGACCAGTTCAATACCGCCTTCGGTCAAATCACCGGCGCCGCCAACTATCCACGCCAGATCCAGGTGGTAGTTCGCGTCGGTTTCTAGCCTAACGTAAGAGGCCCCCCGGCTGTGCCGGGGTGGCAGTAGCAGTTTGACATTTCCGGGAGTCCATCAGAGAAACTCCAAACGTGAGCCGCCAAGCACAC
>VFZQ01000015.1 GCA_016871135.1 Acidobacteriota bacterium
AGGTCTGAGATTACGGTCTGCGGTTCTACATCATTCAGCCGCAATACGATCGCGCTCTGCAGACGTCGTCGTTCAATCCTTCGCTTTACAACGCGGCTGATCGCGCCGTGCTTGTGCAGCCTGGCCGTGTGAACAACACCAACGTCGGCATCAACCCCATCACCGGCGCACAGACGCCGAACGCGCTGGTCGGATCGATTGTCCAGACCGGACGCGGGTTCGTCGATGGCCTCTATGCCAATGGCATGGGTCTTTCCGGCAGGGGCGGATATCCGCGCGGCCTCATCGACAGCCGCGGCGTGCACTGGGCGCCCCGCATCGGCGTTGTCTACCAGGTGGAAGAGAAGACCGTCCTCCGCGTCGGCTTCGGCACCTTCTACGACCGCTTCCAAGGCAATCCGGTGTTCGACATGCTGCCGAATCCGCCGTCCACCACGCGGCCCACATTCTACTACAGCAACCTGAGTCAGATTGCATCGCTGCAGGGCGTGTTCTTCCCGGCCGATGTGCGCGGCTTTGACAAGGCCGGCCACGTGCCGACGACGTACCAATGGAACGTTACGGTTCAACGCGAGTTGCCAAAGTCGATTTCGCTCGAAGTTGGCTACGTCGCCAACGCCGGCAATCACTTGTTGTCCCGTTATGACCCCAACATGCTGCCGTTCGGCTCGGCATGGCTGCGGCAGAATCAGGACCCCCGTACAGCCAACCTGAACGCGACGAGTTTCGACGGCCGCACCGCGCTGCCGGACAACCTCTATCGTCCGTATCTCGGTTTCGGTGGTGCCGGTCTTACGACCTTTGGCGCCTTCTCGAACTACCACTCGATGCAGGTTGCAATCAACAAGAACGTTGGCCGCGGCCTCACCGGCGGCGTTGCGTACACGTGGTCGAAGGCGCTCGGTGTCGCCTCCGGCGACGGCGACACGCTCCACCCGACCAACTACAGGATGGCCAACTACAGCTATCTCGATCAGGACGTTCCGCAAATGCTGGTGTTCAACTTCGTTTATGACGTGCCTTCGCTCGCGAAGCACGTCAGCGGGTTGAATAATGCCGTGGGCAAAGGCGTCTTCGGCGGCTGGCAGGTGTCCGGTCTGACTTCGTTGATCGGCGGCCAACCGGCCAACATCGGTGTCAGCTTCCAGGGCATCGGCGGCGAACTGAACCGCGTCTACACCGGTTCGGCGAGCGTTGCCCCGCGCGTTTCGGTGCGGGGAAATCCAATCAAGCCGATCGGCGAACGAAACGAAAACGCCTACATCGATTCCTCTGTGTTCGTCGCTCCGCAAGTTGGCAGCCTCGGACTTGAATCGGCCCAGCGTATTGTCCGCCGTCCGGGCGTCAACAACTGGGATGTTTCGGTTTTCAAGAACTTCCCGATGGGCGCGGAGCGGCGCTTCCTCCAACTCCGCGTGGAAATGTTTAACGCTCCGAATCACACGCAGTTCACTGACTTCAACCGCACCGTGCAATTCAACCCCGCCAACGGTCAGATCACCAATCTGCCGACGGCGCTGGGCGGCACGGGCGGACGCTTCGGTTTCGGCGCCATTACCGGCGCGCGCGACCCGCGTTTCATCCAGCTTGCGGCGAAGTTCTACTTCTAACACCCCCATCCGCGATCATCGGCATCATAGAGTCTCGCAGCTCCGCTCGGGCCATCGCAACCAGCAATGGCCCGAGGATGCCGAAATCGACCGGCGGAACGGAAGAGCGGGCCGCTTGGCGACGTCCCAGGGGCTTGGCGCGCAAAAGTTATTGAACGAAGGCTAAGGCCGTCTTCGTGGGGCCGCCGGCTGGCGTGGCCCCACCGCGAAACGGCCGCCGCGCGTACCACGTACAATGAAAGAGAATGCGCAATCCGCTCGTAACGTTGGCGTGCGCGGCTGTTTTGTACGGGGGGCCCGCGGAAGTCCGCAAGGCCGATGAGTTGTACTCGCAGACTCGTTACAAAGAGGCGCTGGAGGCCATTCGTCCGCATCTTGACGGGCGTGACGCCGCGGCCTACATGGCCGCTGGCCGGGCTGCGTTCGGGCTTCGCGACTTCAAGCAGTCCGCGTCGCACTTTGAAAAGGCCGCGCAGCTTGATCCGAAGCGCGCCGAGCATCATCATTGGCTGGGCCGGGCGCTGGGCCGTCGCGCCGAGACAGCGTTTCCGGTCGCCGCGCCGCATTACGCTTCGAAGGCCCGGCAGAGTTTCGAAAAAGCCGTCTCGCTCGATCCACGGAACGGCGAGGCGCTGAACGATCTGTTCGATTACTACCTGCAAGCGCCCGGCTTTCTGGGCGGCGGACTCGACAAGGCGCAATCGTTGTTGCCGAAGATCCGTGCGCTCGACGAGGCCGAGTATGAATACGCGCAGGCGCAGATGCAGGAGTCGCGCAAGGAATTCAACACCGCCGAGCAACACCTCAAGCGGGCCGCGGAGTTGGCGCCGAAGTCGGTGGGCCGCGTGCTTGACGTCGCGCGCTTCTTCGCGCGGCGCGGCCGGTTTGCCGAGAGCTTTGCTTGGATCTCACGCGCCGAGAAAATCGCGCCGAAGGACCCGCAGGTGCTGTATGGAAAGGCGCAGACGCACATCGAGGCGAAGAAGGATCTGCGCGTCGCGAAGCAACTGCTCGAAGAGTATTTACGCGCCCCGCTGAACCCCGATCTGCCGAGCCGCGAGGAAGCGCTGAAGCTGCTCAAACAGGCATCGAGCGGCGAATGAACCTGCGAGACGTTTTCCGCTTCAGCTTGCAGGCGCTGCGGGCGAATCTGGTGCGTACGCTGCTGACGGCGCTGGGTCTCGTCATCGGCAACGCGTCGGTGATTCTCGTCGTCACGATCTCGCTGACCAGCCGCGATTACGTTCTCGAACAGATTCGCGGCATCGGTTCGAATCTGGTCATCGCCTACTACGAAGCAGGAAATCGCACGGGCACGTCGGTCGAAGCCGACTTCGTCAAGATCGCCGACGTTCGCGCCGTGCGCGAAGCGCTGCAGGGGCGTATCACGGCCGCGACTGGCGTGATGACGGTCTACGATCAGATGGCGATCGAGGGCAAAGTGCGCGATGTGAAGATCATCGGCTCCGACGAGCAGTACGCGCCACTGCGCAATCTAATCTGCGTCGCGGGGCGTTTCATGGCGGCCGACGATGTCGCCGTGCGCAATCGTGTGGCGATGTTGACTGAAAAGCTGGCCATCAAACTCTATGGCAGCAATTCGAACTCGATCGGGCAGGTCGTCAAGATTCAAAATTTGCAGTTCACGATCATCGGCACCTTCCGCGAGAAGACCGATAGCTTTGGGCTTTCGGAGCTCTCGACCGAGACGATTCTGATTCCGATGACGGTGCTCAAGTACCTGACTTCCGAAGAACGCATCGATCCGATGTACGTGCAGGCACGCGATGCGGGCGATGTGGTCGCGTTGACCAAACAGGTGCAATCGCTACTCGAATCGCGGCACCGGGCGGGCGCGAAGTACTATGTCGACAATCTCTCGGGCATACTTGACGCCGCTGAAAACATCGCGCTGATCCTGACGATTGTATTGGTGCTGGTATCGGCGATTGCACTGGTGATCTCGGGAATTGGGATCATGAACATTATGCTTGTCACCGTGACCGAACGCACGCGCGAGATCGGCATCCGCATGTCGGTTGGCGCGACGCGGCGCGCGGTGCTCACGCAGTTTCTAATGGAAGCCGTGTTGATTAGCGTCGGTGGAGGGCTGCTTGGAATCGGCGTGGGCGTGTCCGCACCCTTGCTGGCAACCTATTTCTCAGGGATCGATATTCCGATTTCGCCGGTGTCGGTTGGGGTGGCGTTTTCGACGTCGTTTCTGGTTGGCTTAGTGTTTGGGCTGTTGCCGGCAAACCGCGCGGCACGGTTAAATCCGACGGAGGCGCTGCGGTACGAATGAGTTTTTTTGAAGTGGAGGCGACATGCCCGGAAACGGGCGCGCGCGCGGGTGTGATTCACACGCCGCACGGTGACGTCGAGACGCCGGTCTTCATGCCGGTCGGCACGCAGGCGACGGTAAAGGGCCTGACGCCCGAGCAGTTGAGCGACGACCTCGACGCGAAGATTATTCTGTCGAATACCTACCACCTGTTCCTGCGGCCCGGCCACGAGTTGATCCGCAGCTTCGGCGGTCTTCACGAGTTCATGCGCTGGCCGCGGGCGATCCTTACCGACTCAGGCGGGTACCAGGTATTTTCGTTAAGCAAGATTCGCAAAATTACGGAAGAAGGCGTGATTTTTCAATCGCACCTGAACGGCGACAAACACCTGTTCACGCCCGAGTCCACCGTCGATACGCAGATGGCGCTTGGCTCCGACATTATGATGGTTCTCGACGAGTGTCTTGAGTATCCGGCGCCGCCAGAAGCCAAGGCGCGGCGGTCGATGAACCGCACGATTCGCTGGGCCGAACAGGCCTTCACGCACTATCGAAAATTCGATACCAAGCAGGCGCTGTTTCCGATCGTCCAAGGCTCGATGTATCCCGGTTTGCGGCGCGAATGCGCGGAGCGATTGTTGGCCCTCGACGCGCCCGGATACGCAATTGGCGGGCTTTCTGTGGGCGAACCGCGCGCCGAGTCCCTGGCGATGACCGAGATCACCGCGCCGCTGCTGCCGCTGGAAAAGCCGCGCTACGTGATGGGTGTCGGCAAACCGGAAGAACTGATCGAATACGTCGCGCGCGGCATCGACATGATGGACTGCGTAATGCCCTCGCGTAACGCCCGCAACGGGTGCCTGTTCACGAGCCAGGGCCGGGTGATCATTAAGCACGCGAAGTATCGGGACGATCGCGGGCCGCTCGATCCGGCCTGTAATTGTTACACCTGCAAAACGTTTACCCGCGCCTACCTGCGCCACCTTTTCTTGGCCGGAGAGATCCTGTTTGCAGTACTAGCCACACTACACAACATCCGCCATTATCTTGACATCATGCGCCAGATCAGGCAGTCTATTCTGTTTGGCGCCTTCCCCCAACTGTTGCAATCGGCCCGGCTGGCCCAAGTGGTAGAAACCGAGTGATTCTCTCTCTCTTCATATCGAATCCGAACAATCTGATGCAGTTCCTGCCGATGGTGGCGATCTTCGCGATCTTCTACTTTCTGCTGGTCCTTCCGATACAGAAGCAAAAGAAGCAGACGCAACAGATGTTGGCGAACCTGAAGAAGGGCGATGTCGTCGTCACCAACGGCGGAATTGTCGGTACCATTGTGGACTTGGGTGCAGAAGACGATACAATTGTCATCAAAGTCCGGCCAGACAACGTAAAGCTCCAGTTGGCGCGCAACGCGGTCTCCTCGCTTCAGTCCTCCCCCCAGGCGTCGTAGTATCCTTTCATTTTCACGAGCAACATTTCCATGACAAGCACGATTCGCAACAAGGCCATCTTCATCCTCGCGGTGGTCCTCATCTGTATCTACGGCATCATCGGCCTCCCCAAGAGCAAAGATGAGCTGGTGAAGAACTGGAGCGAGAACATCAAGCTGGGGTTGGATTTGAAGGGCGGCAGCCAGTTGGTTCTGGAAGTGCAAGTCCAGGATGCGTTCAAGGCCGAAGCCGATCAGACGATCGAACGGCTGAAGGCGGCTCTGCAAAAGGGCCTGATCGCTTACGTTTCGATGGATCGCAACGATCCGAACAAACTTGAGGACGCTGAGAAGATTGAGATTACCGTCAAGGGCGTAGCCTCCGACAAGACCTCGGCGTTCCGCGATGTGATCACCGGCCAGTTCGCGGCGTGGAATTTGAACTCAGCCGGGTCGAACGATTACAGGATGAACTATAAGCCGACCGAAGCGCAGATCCTGCGCAAGGAAACCGTGGAACGAGCGATCCGTACGATCGAAACCCGCATCAACGGCTTGGGCCTTTCCGAAGCGACCGTGCAGCAGCGCGGCGGTACGCAGAACGAATCGACGATTCTTGTGCAGATGCCGGGTGTCGACGATCCGGGCCGCGTGAAGTCGATCATTCAAGCCGCGGCGATGCTCGAAATTACCTCTGTCAGCGGCGGGCCGTTCGCAACGCGCGAAGCGGGGCTCACGCAGAATGGCGGCGTGCTGCCGCTGGGAACACGGCTTGTGAAAGAACGCGTGACGCCTGGCCAGCCGGGTGAACAGTGGTGGCTGCTGGGGCGCAACGCCGTGGTCACCGGCCGCGATCTGCGCAGCGCGCGTCCGGCGCAGGATGAGTTCGGCAAATGGGAAGTGGCGTTCAATCTGTCGCAGGACGCGGCGAAGCGGTTCGGCCGGTTCACGGAATCGAACATCAACAACAAGCTGGCCGTGGTTCTCGACAACCAGATCTTCAGCGTTGCGACGATTCAGAACAAGATCGAAGATTCGGGCCGCATCACAAATATTGGCGATCAAACGCGGGCGTCCGATCTTTCGCTGACATTGACTTCGGGCTCGCTGCCCGCCGGCATCGTCTACGGCGAAGAGCGAACCGTCGGCCCCTCGCTCGGCGCGGACTCGATTCGCGATGGACTGTTGGCCGGTGTGATCGGTATCGGCGCCGTCGTTCTGGTGATGCTTGTTTATTACAAGCGCTCCGGCGTGAACGCAATTCTGGCGTTGGTCTTGAACGCGATCATCCTGCTCGCGGCGCTCTCCTACTTCGGCGCGGTTCTCACGCTGCCGGGCATCGCCGGTTTCATTTTGACGATCGGTATGGCAGTCGATTCGAACGTTCTGATCTTTGAGCGCGTGCGCGAAGAACTGCGGCACGGCAAGGGCGTGATCGCGGCCATCGACGCCGGATTCTCCAAAGCGTTCTTGACGATCATCGATACGCACGTGACGACCGTCGTGTCCTGCGCGTTTCTGTTCGCCTTCGGAACAACAGCGGTAAAAGGTTTCGCCATCACACTTGTGATAGGCTTGATCGCTAATGTCTTCACGGCCGTCTTCGTCTCCCGGTTCATCTACCAGTGGGAGATGGAAGGCAAGCAGGTTGAAACATTAAGCATCTGATTTGTTTTGACAGTCCCGCAACCGGCCCGGTCGATGGCTTGGGCTAGTACGGTGGCTGTTTGTCTGGCATCAACATTTGTGATATTTTTTTTCAGATCAGGTGGGAACTAGTTGCTCGGACTCGGTGTCCAAACGTCAAGGCGACAGCTAGCAGTACTCAATGGAAATTTTCAAGCAAACAAATTTCGACTTTCTCGGTAAGAAGTGGCCCTTCATCATCGCCTCCCTGGTGTTGACGGCCGCCGGATTAGGTAGCTTGGCCATGAAGGGCGGCCCGCGTTACGGGATCGACTTCAAGGGCGGTACCGTGACCGTTGTACGGTTCCAGAATGCGGTGACCGAAGATCAGGTACGCAATTCGCTCAGCGGGAAAGTCCCGGGCGAGATTGTCGTTCAGCGTGACACCACCACGAGCGATCTCTTGATCTCGACCGAACTCCGCGACGAGCGCGAATTGAACGCCGCTCGCGAGATCGTGCTTTCCAGCCTGAAGGCGACCTTCGGCGGCGGCGATGCCGCCAAGCTGGATCTTTCCAGCGCCGGTCAGGGCGCTGTGGCCGACCGGCTTCGCTCCCAGATGGGCGCTTCGATGAACGAAGACCAGATTCAGGAAACGGCTAAGGCGATCGTCACATTCCGCGACACGCAAAAGGGCGGACTGTTGGGAACAATCGATGCTCTCAACGGTGTCAATGGAGTAAGCGCGCAGGCAGTGGACGCGCTGAAGAAAGAGGCCTACGTGGCGCCGTATCAAGTTCGCGGCTTCGACCTGGTTGGACCAAAGGTTGGCCAGGAACTTCGTTCGCAAGCGATGACGGCGACGCTGCTGGCGCTGGCCGGCATGTTGGTCTACATCGCGTTCCGGTTTGAGTTTATCTACGGCTTGGCGGCGGTGATCGCTGTGTTCCACGACACGATCATCACCATCGGTCTCTTCTCGATCGTGGACAAGGAGATTTCGCTAACGGTAATCGCCGCGCTACTGACCCTTGTCGGTTTTTCGATGAACGACACCATTGTGGTTTTCGACCGTATCCGGGAGAACCTCCCCGCGATGCGCAAGGAAAAGTTCGATACGATTGTCAACGCCAGCATCAACCAGACGCTGAGCCGGACGATCCTGACCTCGGGTCTGACGTTTCTCACCGCCGTGGCGCTTTGGTTGTTTGGCGGTCCGGTGCTGAACGGATTCTCGTTCGCGCTGGTGGTGGGAATCATCGTCGGTACCTACTCTTCGATCTTCATTGCAAGTCCAATCCTGATCTGGTGGCGGGATTGGATGGAAAAGCGCAAGCCGAACACTCCGGCCGGCGCGGCACCGGCAGTAGCAACCGCCAAGACAAAGCGATAGAATAATCGCTCCCCAAAATTCCTTCCGGAACACCCCGTTCCGGTTCAGTTGAAAGGTACGCGGATATGTTCGAACAATCATTCGTCGACGGAACAGGGAAAACAAACAAACCTTGGACTGTGGCCATGTCCTTCCTCATTCAGGCCGGACTGATCACGGTGCTGGTGATCCTGCCGATGATCTTCTTTGAAGGCCTGCAGCCGACGCAGTTGGCCGCGATGCTCGTCGCGCCTCCTCCTCCTCCGCCACCACCACCGCCCCCGCCGGCCGCTCCGGTGAAGGTCGTAAAAGTCATCCCGCGCCAATTCGACGCAGGCCGCCTTGTGGCGCCGAAAGAAATTCCGAAAGAAATCGCGATGATCAGGGAAGAAGAGCTGCCGCCACCGATGTCGGGAGCCGTGGGCGTGGTTGGCGGCGTCCCCGGTGGCGTGCCTGGCGGAACGCCCGGCGGCGTGATCGGCGGCATCATCGGTTCAGTGCCGACGGCCGCTCCACCGCCTCCCCCGAAGGCGGTGGAGGCTCCCAAGCCGAAGCCGACGGGTCCGATTCGCGTGGGCGGCAACGTCCAGGCGGCGAACCTGATCAAGCAGATCCGCCCCAACTATCCGCCGCTCGCCAAGCAGGCGCGTATCCAGGGCACCGTCCGTTTCAACGCTATCATCTCCCGGGACGGCACGATTCAGAACTTGAATGTCGTCAGTGGCCACCCGCTGCTGATCCCCGCAGCCACGGACGCCGTGCGGCAATGGGTCTACAAACCCACGCTGCTCAATGGCGAAGCGGTCGAAGTCGCGACGCAAATCGACGTGAACTTCACACTCAGCAACTAGCGCAGGCCAATCCTTTTCCCGATTTTTCGCCGCCCGGCTCCGTTGTGCCGGAAGCGAATGTAGTAACCGGAATCGGCCCACCGGCCTGACTCCAAATTCGGAGACCGCTCTCTACTCTTGAGATCGGCCCAAACACTCGGTTCCTTTAGGAGTCAAGTGCAGCAACAACACCGGTTCGCCGGTAGATTCAATTCAACTCAACTCGCAGGAGAAAATCATGGTTCTTCAAACGCAACTCTGGGCCCTCAACTTGCTTTCGGGCGGCGCGATTTCGTTCGACCCGATGGATATGTGGAATCAGATGGGATGGCTGGCCAAGGCCGTCGTCATCATTCTGTTCATCATGTCCGCTTGGTCGATCGGTGTGATGATCGACCGCTTGCTCGCCTACAACGCGGCCCGCAATGAATCGCGGAAGTTCGCTCCGGCCGTGGCCGGCGCCCTTCGCGAAGGCAAACTCGACGAAGCGATCAAGATCGCCGATCGTTACAAGAAGTCGCACCTCGCCAAGGTCGTCGTCGCCGGTCTGCAGGAATTCCAATCCCACAACGTGTCGTCCGAGCTTTCCGGTGAAACTATCGAAGCTTCCCGCCGCGCTCTTGAGCGTGCCGAAGCTATCGTTGGCGCCGAATTGAAGCGAGGCGTCAGTTCGCTGGCCACCATCGGTTCCACCGGTCCGTTCGTCGGACTGTTCGGCACCGTCGTCGGCATCATCAACGCGTTCAAGGGCATCGCGCAAGAGAAGTCCACCGGTCTCGGCGCCGTCGCCGGCGGTATTTCCGAAGCGCTGGTCACCACCGCTATCGGTCTGTTCGTCGCGATTCCGGCCGTCATGGTGTTCAACTACTTCAACGGCCGTCTCGAAGCGTTTAGCGTCGAAATGGGCAACTCGTCGTCGGAACTCGTCGACTACTTCATCAAGCGTTCGCAGAAAGCCGGAGCGAAGCACTAAGCTTCACTCCGAGCCTCAAGTCCTGCTGAGTTGAATCCGGAATAGGGCGGCGGCGCAAACCGCCGCCCCGAATCCGAAAGTCTACAAGGAGCTCACACGATGTCCGGTGGAAAAAAGAAAAAGAAGGCTGCGTTCAACGCCGTGTCCGACATCAACGTCACCCCGATGGTCGACGTGATGCTGGTAATGCTTATCATCTTCATGGTCATCACGCCGATGCTTTCCAAGGGTATCAGCGTCGATCTGGCGAAAACGAAAAACCCAGTGGCGATGCAGGCCGCCGACAAGGACGACGCGATCCTCGTGTCGATTACCAAGGACGGAAAGGCCTATCTCGGCACCGATCAATTTGCAAACCTCAATGACATGGGCGTCAAGGTGAAGGACCGTTTGTCGGCTAAACTCGACAAGACCGTCTATTTGAAGAACGACTCGCGCGCGCGGTACGAACGCGTCGTCGAGGTTATCGATTCGCTGCGCGGATTTGGCGTGGATCAGCTTGGCCTCATCACCGAATCGGTGGCAAAAGAAGGCGCGGCTAAGCCGGCTGGGATCTAAGCAGTTATTCGATTCAAGAAATAAGGAGCATCTACTTATGTCAATGGCAGTAGGCGGTTCGGGTGGTCCCACCGCCGATATCAACATGACGCCGCTGATCGACGTGTTGCTGGTTCTGCTGATCATCTTCATGGTCATCACGCCGCTCACGCCGAAAGGCCTGGACGCACTGGTTCCCCAGCCTCCGCCGCCGAATCAGCCGCCTCCGCCGCCGAATCAGGACCGCACGGTTGTGATTGTCATCGAAAAAGATAAGTCGATGAAGATCAACCAGGAGCCGGTTCTCGAAAATAACCTGCAAGAGCGGCTAACCGAGATTTTCAAGACGCGCGCCGAGCGCGTTGTGTTCGTGAAAGGCGATCCCGACCTCGAGTTCCAGTACGTCGCGAAGGCGATTGACTATGCCAAAGGCGCGGGTATCGATAAAGTCGGCTTGATGACGCCGAAGATTGAAGCCGGACAGTAAGAGGAGACCCAACGTGAAACGTGCATTTATCCGCATTGCGACATCGGCGGCCGTACTGGCGCTGCTTGTTTCCTCAACTGGCTGCAGCAAGCTTCGTTCGCGGGACAACCTCAACAAGGGCGTCCGCGAATACAAGAGCGCCAAATACGCCGAAGCCGTGAAGTACTTCCAGACCGCCATCGAACTGGATCCGGACTTCACCGCCGCCCGGCTCTATCTGGCCACCGCCTACATGAGCCAATGGATTCCCGGCGCCGACTCGGACGACAACAACAAGATGGCAAAGGCCGCCGAAGACAACTTTAGACTGGTGCTGGATAAGGATCCGAACGACAAACTTGCGATCGCGTCGATCGGTTCCATCTACTACAACCAGAAGAAGGTCGACGAGGCCAAGAAGTGGAACGAACGCCTCCTGAGCGTCGATCCCAACAACAAGGAAGCGATGTATACTCTCGGCGTTATCGCCTGGGGCAAGGCGTATCCGGTCCGCGGCGAAGCTCGAGCCAAGCTCGGAATGAAGCCGGAAGAACCCGGACCGCTGAAGGATAAGAAGGTCCGCGAAGAAGTCAAAGGGAAAAATCTCGCTATCGTTCAGGAAGGCATCGCCAGCCTGGAACGCGCGATCAAGGTCGACCCGAACTACGACGACGCGCTGGCCTATCTCAACCTGATGCACCGCGAACTGGCCGATATTGCCGAGACCCCGGACGATTACAAGAAGGAAATTACGATCGCCGAGGATTTTGTCCAGAAGACGCTCGACGCCAAGAAGAAGAAGGCCGAGGAGGCCGAGAAGAAAGCTGGCGGCGGCATCAAGATGGAAGACAGCAAATAGCCCAACTCTTTGCACGAAACTTGGCCGGCTTTGCTCGCTTGCGTGTACCCTGGAATATGAGACGGGTGCAACCTGAGTGAGCGAGCCGGCCAAACTGTCTGAATCGATCAATCCGCAACTCAATGAGCGTTTCCAGGCGCTGCTCGCCAAATACGCCGCGCAGCACCCCGGCGAAAGCGCCGCGCAGATCGAGGACGCCTTTCAGCTCGCTCTATCGCTCCACGCCGGGCAAAAGCGGCGTTCGGGCGAACCGTATCTGATCCATCCGCTCGAGGTCGCGCACATTCTCGCCGACATGACCTCCGATGGCACTTGCCTCGTCACCGGACTGCTCCACGACACCGTCGAGGACACCCCGATCACAATCGACGAACTCCGTAAGCGCTTCGGTGATGGCGTCGCCGCCTGCGTCGACGGCGTAACGAAGTTATCGAAACTGAAATTCTACGACCGCGAGGAACGCCAGGCCGAGAGTGTCCGCAAAATGCTCCTGGCCATGGTCAAGGATATCCGGGTCGTCCTGATTAAGTTAGCGGACCGCCTGCATAACATGCGCACCCTCGGCGCATTGCCACGCGACCGCCAGGAACGTATCGCGCAGGAAACCCTCGAAATCTACGCGCCGATCGCCCACCGCCTCGGCATGGGTAAGATCCGCGCCGAACTCGAGGACCTCGGCTTTCAATACACCGATCCGCAGGCTCACGGCGAAATCCTCGAAGCGATCGACTCCAAACGAAAAGCCAACCAAGGGCTGCTCGAGGAAATTCGCGGCGCCGTCCAAACCAAACTCCGCCGCGAAGGCATTCCCGCGCGCATCGAAGCGCGCCTCAAGCGCCCGTACTCGATCTGGCAAAAACTAAAACGGCAGAAAATCGGGATCGATCAAGTCTACGACTTACTCGCCGTTCGCATCATTACCGACTCGGTCAAGAATTGTTATGCCGCGCTCGGTACGCTCCACGGCGATTGGCATCCAATTCCCGGCCGTATCAAGGATTTCATTGCGATACCAAGGCCGAACTTATACCAGTCCCTGCATACTTCGGTAATTGGACCCGGCGGCCAGCCCTTCGAGGTCCAGATCCGCACCGAAGAGATGCACCGCATCGCCGAGGAAGGTATTGCGGCCCACTGGAAATATAAGGAAGGGAAAAAGGGCGACTTACAACAGGACGAACAACAAATCGCCTGGCTGCGTCAGTTAGTCGAATGGCAGCGCGAGATGCGTGATCCGGGCGAATTTATGTCGACGCTGAAAGTCGACTTGTTTCCGGAAGAGGTTTATAGCTTCACGCCCAAGGGCCGTGTCATCATCCTGCCGCGAGACGCCACGCCTATTGACTTCGCCTACGCCATCCATACCGAGGTCGGCAATCAGTGCGTAGGCGCAAAGGTCAACGGCCGAATCGTACCTCTGAAGTATGGTCTGAAGAACGGCGATGTCGTTGATATCCTCACGCAGCAAGGCCACCTGCCTAGCAAGGACTGGTTGTCGATCGCCAAGACTTCGAAGGCGCGCAACAAGATCAAGGCGGTCATCAATACCACCGAGCGCGCCAAGGCGATCGAGATCGGCGAAAAATATCTCGAGCGCGAAGCGCGCCGGCTCGGCGTCCAATGGAAAAAAATCACCAAGGAACAACTCGTCTCGGTTGCGTCCGAATATGGCTTCCCCAAGATGGAGGACCTGCACGCCGCCCTCGGATACGGTAAGTTCTCGCCTCGCCAGGTACTGATCAAACTGGCGCCCGAACAAGTCGAAGAGGCCGAACGTGTCTCCGCCCCGGCCGAACCCGCCGCTCCCGCGCAAGCCAAGCCGGACGACAAGGATCTGGTCATCAAGGTGAAAGGCCTCGACGACGTTATGGTCTATCGGGCCAAGTGCTGCAATCCGATCCGTGGCGAAGCGATCGTCGGCTATATAACCCGCGGCAAGGGCGTTGCGGTCCACTCGCTCGCCTGCAACAACGTCCAGAATCTGATGTACGAGGTCGAGCGAAAAATCGGCGTCGAATGGGCGCGCGCCGCCGAAGATACTTTCGCCGTCAAGCTGACCGTCTATACCGACGACCGCCCTGGCATACTCTCCCAATTGACCAGCGTCGTGTTTCACGAAGGATCAAATATTCGCGCGCTGGAAGCCCAGCCGGACACGCAGCGGAGCGACGGCAGCGCAATCATCAGTATGGTTGTCGACGTGCGCGACAAGAAGCAGTTGGAGAGGGTCATCGCCGCCGTTCGGCGAATTTCCGGCGTCCGCGATGTCGATCGTGTGCAATAAGGTCTAAAGCCGAGGCGCGGAACCGCCGATAGAAGAGTACTATGAGACACCTGTCCATTTGGGCTCCCGCTCTTCTGGCTCTGGCGATGAACGCCAGTGCGCAGTCGAATGACGGCGGCCGTTACGAACTTGGCGCTGGCGTTGTCGGCAGCTTTTTCGACAAGAAGACGTTGACCGCGCCGTCGGGCAAGGTTTCCGCCGGCTTTGATAATGGCTTTGGCGCGAGCGCATGGCTCGGCCATCATATGTATCCGAAGGTATCGGGCGAAATTCGTTACGATCTGCTTCGGAACGACGCCATGCTTGACGGTTCCGGAGCGAAGGCGACATTTGGCGCCGAATCGCACTCGGTTCACTACGATCTTCACTTCCACCTGAACTCCCGCGAGAGCAAGGTCCGGCCGTTCGTTATTGTTGGCGCCGGTGTGCGGATGTTCCGCGGTACCGGAGCCGAACGCGCGTTCCAGCCACTGAGCCAGGCGGCCGTGCTCACCAAGACCACCGAGACCGCCGGATTGCTGACGTTTGGTGTCGGCGTGAAGATGCAGCTCTCCGAGCGCGTCCTGCTGCGCATCGACTTCCGCGACAACCTCACCCGTTTCCCCAAGAAAATCATCGCTCCGAACCGCGCCACCGGCGCCGACGGCTGGCTGCACAACTTCGCACCGTCGGCCGGCGTCAGCCTTGTCTTCTAGTCGGCCATCCTCCTTCGTGCTGGCTGCGCGATCTCCACGCAGCCAGCCCCTCTTTGCACTGTTCACACTTTTTTACACCGAATTCACACCGGTGACCGTGTTTAATCCCCTATAGTTGATAAATAGTCATGGGCCTGCGACTACTCGCAACAGCCGGCGTCATTTCCTGTTGGACGCTCGGCGCACAAACTCCCGCCGCCAACGATTCCCCATTCGCCGGCAGCAACGGCTGCCGCCCTTGCCACCCGGCACAGGCATTGCAGTTTTTTCGGAATCCCCACTTCAAAACGACCGTCGCCAAAGGCGCAACCCCCGAAAACATGGGCTGCGAAGCCTGTCACGGGGCGGGAAAGAAGCATATCGCCGCCGGCGGTGGGCGTGCAACGATTCCGAACGCGTTCTCGCTGATGCAGCCCAACCAAGTGCTCGACGCCTGTCTGCGCTGCCACTCGAAAGACGTCAACCGGGCCAACATACGGCGTAGCTCTCACACGCAGGCCAACGTCGTCTGTACCTCTTGTCACTCGATTCACCGGTCCGATTCGGCCAAGAGTCTGCTTGCCGCCAAACAAGCCGATGTTTGTTACGGCTGCCACTCCGATGTCCGCGCCCAGTTTTCGCAGCCCTTTAAGCACCGCGTCAATGAAGGCTTCATGACGTGTTCGGATTGCCACAATCCGCACGGCGCCAATTCGGGCGTCTCCAAAACCGGCCACCGTCCGCGGATGGTCGAAACCGGACTCCAGAACGAACAGCCCTGCATGAAATGCCACACCGACAAACGCGGGCCGTTCCTATTTGAACACGCCGCGGTTCGCGTCGATGGCTGCGAATCCTGCCACTCCCCGCACGGTTCGACAAACGCTCGGCTGCTCAAGCGCCCGGTCGTATTTACAGTCTGCCTGGAATGCCACAACGGTTCCGGTTCGTTCGGCCGCCAGGCCGACGGCATCCCTACCCAGTCGGCCTCTCACAACATGGCCGATCCCCGCTATCGAAACTGCACCACCTGCCATGTTCGCGTGCACGGCTCCAACGCCGATCGGAGATTTCTCCGATGAGAGTCCTGCTGATTGTTCTAGCCAGCGTAGCCGCCCACGCTCAGCCGGTCGTAGCGCCCACTCCGCAAACCGCCGGATCCCCGCGCGGCGACAACGCCGGCCCCTACAACATCACCAATTCCTGGGAAGTCGGCTATCGCTTCCGCGACGTCGACGGCAACAACGGCAAATATCGCAGCGACGTAAACTTCGGCAACGGCGTCCGGCTCCTCGGCGGCACGCTTGGCGTCACCTCCCGCGACGGCAAAGGCAAGTGGATGGACGAGCTACTCCTCGACGCCCGCGGTCTCGGTAATGACCCCTACCAGTTCAGTTCGTTCCGTGTGCAAAAAAACGCGCTCTACCGCTACGATCTGCTGTGGCGGTCGAACGAGTACTTCAACCCCGCACTCCCCATCGCCGGCGGCGATCACTTTCTTTCCACCAATCGCCAGATGCAGGACCACGACCTCACGCTGCTGCCGCAGTCGAAGCTCAAGTTCCGCGTCGGGTACTCGCGCAACACGCAGGGCGGCCCCGGGCTTTGGACCGGCCAGTGGTTCGACGGCCGCGGCGACGAATACTCCTACTTCGCCAACATCCGGCGCAATCAGGACGAATACCGCCTCGGTGGCGATCTGCAAATCGGCCGAGTGAAACTGTCGATCACCCGCGGTTGGGAACTCTTCAAGGACGATACCAACTTCAATCGCGACACGCTTACCCCCGGCGCCAATACAACCGATCGCAACACGCTCTCTTTTCTCCGCCGCGACGAGCCCCTTCACGGTAAAACCCCATACTGGCGCGCCCATCTCCTCGCCGACCTTTCCAAACAATTCACCATTCACGGCCGTTTCACGCACTCCGATGGCCAGCGCGACTTCATCTACGACGAATTCGCCCGCGGCACGGACCGCCTCGGCGCCGGCCGCAACCGTCAAACTCTACTTACCGGCGCCGGCCGCCGCCCTGTCACCACCGGCCACGCCACCGTCACATGGATGCCGAACAATAAGGTTACCGTCGCCAACCAGACCGGTTTCCACCAAACCCGCATGGAAGGCGACGGCAAATACTCCGAGATCAACAACGGCTCGGCCGGCATCGCCTTCGCGCAGTTTCAGTTCCTCGGCATCCGCAATATCTCAAATACATCGGAAGCGTCCTGGCAACCCTTCAAGCAGGCCGGCGTCTTCGGCAGCTATCACTTCGCCGAACGCCGCATCCGTTCCAACGAACAGGAAGACTTCGAGATCCCGCGCGGTACCGTTCCCATCGAGCAGATCAACCGCAACAAGGCGGGCATCTTCGGCGCGCGCCTCAATCCCGTCGCGCCGCTGCGCATTCTGTTCAGCGCCGAGGTCGGCCGTAACGATCGCCCGTTCTACCCCACCAGCGACAAGAACTACGAAGCCTACACCGCCCGCGCCAGTTGGCGGCAAAAAAAATTCGACCTCTCCACCGATTTCAAGTCCTTCAACAACGCCAACTCCACATCGCTCTATGTGCACTCCTCTACCGGCCGCACCTGGGGCGCCACCACTGGATTCACGCCGCGTGCAAACGTCCGCATCGACGCCGGCTATAACTACCTCCTCCTGGATACGTTGACCGGACTGGCCTACTTCGCCGATTTCGAACTGGTCGAATCGAATCGCTCCTACTACGTCTCTAACCTGCATACCCTGCATGCCGGAGTCCAGGCCCAAGTCCAGAAAAAGGTCGATCTCTATGCTGGTTTCGTCCGCACGCAGGACCGCGGCGACGGCCGTTCCGCCGCTTCGGGCGCGCAGTCTGTTTTCACCGCTGCGCAGGTCTTCCCCGTTAGCTACGCCTCGCCGCTCGCCCGCGTCTCCTTCCAGGTCCGCGCCAATCTGCGAGCCAACTTCGGCTGGCAATATTACGACTACGCGGAAAAATTCTCCCGCGCGCAAAACTACGCCGCGCACACAGGCTACGTGAGCGTGAGTTATTCTTTCTAGTAAGCGCACAGGCCGCGAAGGCACGGCCCCAGACGGACGAGGAACTCGCCCGATGGCCGAGCCGGAGCGAGTCCGTTGTGCGCGAGTTCCTCAAAAGCAATGAAGCTGGACGATCTGGAGGTTTTAGCTCTTGCCGTCGCCGCCATCACGGCGTGGCTCTTCAGTGGCCGTTCGCGTCTGGCCACCGAGAACAACTGGCCGCTGTTCTATTACCTCGGCATGGTTTTTTACCAAAAGACCGGCGGCCGCTTCCTCGACGCGAATTTTATCTACGGCGGCGTCGTCTGCGCGATGATGATCCGGTTCGAGTTTATGTCGATGAATTTCGTGAAGGTCTTCCGGTTCCTCGAGTCGATCTGCTTCGTCTACATCATCTGGCGCTGTCTCGACTACGTCTTCTTCCACTAGCCGTTTTCAACTGGCATTCCCGCCTCGTTCCACGCGCGCCACCCGCCGGCCAGCGACAGTACGTTCGTGTATCCCATTTTCTGCAACGCATCAGCCGCCAGCGCTGACCGGTATCCTCCGCCGCAGTAAAGCACGATGCGAGTGTCGTGATCCGGAATCGCCGTTTCGATATCGCGCTCGATGATGCCCTTGCCCAGATGCATCGCGCCGGTCGCGCGCCCGTTCGTCCATTCGTTATCCTCGCGGACATCCACCAGCACGTGCCCTTCGCCCAACTCGCCAACCGTAATCTCCCGCACGCGTGTCTTGGCGTCTTCGACGATCGCCAAAAAACCGGGTGAGTGTTTCATTCTATTTAGCCCTCCGTATCCGTGCGCCTAGTCCCGCCAACTTCTCCTCGATACGCTCGTACCCGCGGTCCATGTGATACACGCGGTCGACGATTGTCTCCCCGGACGCCACCAGCGCCGCCAGCACCAGCGACGCGCTTGCCCGTAAATCGGACGCCATCACATGCGCGCCGCTCAGACGCCGCGGCCCCGCCACGATCGCCTGCCGCCCCTCGATCCGAATGCTTGCGCCCATGCGGATCAATTCCGGCACATGCATGAACCGGTTCTCAAAGATTCTCTCGCTGACGATCGTGATCCCCTCGGCCTGCGTCATCAGGGCCATATACTGCGCCTGTAAGTCGGTCGCGAAGCCTGGGTGCTCCTCCGTCGTCGCGTCGATACCGCGCAGATTCGCTCCGCCGCGCACCCGCAGCACGCCCCTCTCGGGTTCGGTAATCTCAACACCTGCCTGGCGCAGTTTTACCAGCAGCGCTTGCAAGTGTTCCGGCTCGCAGCCCGCCACCAGAACGTCACCCCGTGTGATCGCCGCCGCGATTACGAATGTGCCGGCTTCGATGCGGTCCGGAATAATCGCGTGCTCGGCGCCGCCAAGCCGTTCAACTCCCTGCACGCGGATCGTCGAAGTCCCCGCTCCCTCAATCCGCGCACCCATCTTGGTCAGCAACGCCGCCAAGTCAACGACCTCCGGCTCGCGTGCCGCATTCTCGATCACCGTCTCGCCTTGCGCCAGCACCGCGGCCATTATAATGTCCTCGGTCCCGGTCACCGTGATCCGGTCGAAATGGACCTCCGCCCCGCGCAAACCGCCCGGCGCGCTGGCGTCGATGTTCCCGTGCGACTGCGAAATGCGCGCGCCTAGTTGCTCCAGCCCCGCCGTATGCAGATTAATCGGTCGCGCGCCGATCGCGCAGCCTCCCGGCATCGATACTTGCGCCGCGCCGAATCTCCCCACCAGCGGACCCAGCACCAGACTCGACGCCCGCATCGTTTTCACGACTTCGTACGGAGCCTCCGGCCGGTCGATCCGCGCCGCTTGCACGCGCACGCGGTTGTCGCCCTCTTCGGCCACCGTCGCGCCCATGTGCTTCAGC
>VFZQ01000016.1 GCA_016871135.1 Acidobacteriota bacterium
GATTGCGCTGGTGTACGAGGGCCTCCGTAAACCTGCCGAAGCGGATAAGTATTTTCAATCGGCGATCACCGGCCGCGCGCCGGATTCGAGATATCACTACGGACGATTCCTGATTCGCGAAGGACACGCCGAGAAAGCTGTCGCAGTGCTCGCCGCGTCCGCGAAGGAATTCCCCAAACACGAACTCACGCGGTTCGAATTAGGCCGCGCGTATTCTCAACTCGGGCGCCTTCAGGAAGCGGAGATACAACTAGCGCTGGCGCCTACGCTGGACGAAGCGCGCCGATTGCTTATCAAAGTTCGAGCTAGAAAATGACTACGAAGCCGCGGCCTTTTTGCGCGTCGTCTTCTTTTTCTTATCCGGCGCCTGCCGGTCGCTCTTCTTCAGGTTCGGAAGCACGATGGAGAGTACGAATTTCTTCTCGCCGTGGTCGTCGAAGTTAATCTTGATGTGCTCTTCATTGCACTCGACGACTCCGCCGAGCCCGAACTTGGGGTGTTCAACTTGCGCACCAGCCGCGAAGGCGGGTTTGGCCATGAATAGTCTCCTTTTCAAATGGTAACACGATTGCTCTGGCAAAATGGGAGGACGCCGGCAGTTTGGCGTCGAGAACACCTTGACTAAACTCACGCTTATCTTATTGACCACATTCAGCTTGCTCGCGCAGCGGGAACGTGTGAAGCGGGAAAGCGACCGGCCCTTGGTTGCGGCCGAACCGCCCGCGAATATTCCGGAAGGGGAATCGAGTCCCCGGGCCGGTGGTTCATTTGGGAGATATGCGGTTGTTTTTGAGCAGGATCCCGTGGCCGCGACGCGAGAGTCGATGACGGCGTCGGCGCGCCAGCGGGTGCTCGAAGGGCGGTCGCGTGCGAAAGCCTCGGTTGCGGCGCGAGGCGCGCGCGAGTTCGGTTCGGCCGAGGTGCTCGTAAATGCCGTGTTTGTTGAGGCTTCCGAAGAGACGGCCAAGGCGCTGCGCGAAATCCCCGGCGTGAAATACGTACAGGAAATCCGCGGTTACCGGCTGAAGCTGAACAAAGCGCACGATGTCATTCGCACGGCGCAGGCCTGGACGCAGGTCAATGGACAGGCGAACGCCGGTGCGGGTGTGAAAATCGGCATTATCGATTCCGGGATCGACCACAATCACCCGATGATGCGCGATGCGTCGCTGACGATACCGGCGGGTTATCCGAAGTGCGCGGGCGACGACTGTAACTACACCAATTCAAAAGTGATCGCTGCACGCAGTTATGTCGACCGTCTGGTCTATGCCTTCGACGGCGACACGCGGCCCGACGATCTTTCACCGCGCGATCGTGTGGGGCATGGAACGGCAGCCGCTTCCGCCGCGGCCGGTGCGATCGCCGATACGCCTCTTGGGCGAACGTCGGGCGTTGCGCCGAAGGCGTATCTCGGGAATTACAAGGTCTTCGGATCTCCCGGCGTAAACGACATCACCTTCGACGATACGATCATTGCGGCACTGGAGGCGGCGCTGCTCGATGGCATGGACATCGTCTCGATGTCGCTCGGCGGGGCAGCGTTGTGGAGTCCGGAGGATCGGGGGCGCGTGTGCAACCAGAACAGCGGCGTGGCGTGTGATCTGCAAGTCGAAGCCGTTGAAAACGCCATACGGCGCGGGTTGGTGGTGGTTGTCAGCGCGGGCAACGAAGGCGAGTTAGGGCTGGAGGTCCCATCGTTGAACACGATCGGATCGCCGGGCACGGCGTCGTCGGCGATCACAGTCGGGGCGTCTGTGAACGGGCATATCTTGTACCAGACGGTTCGAGCCGGCAATTTGCCCCGCATCAACGCCTACTTCGGCAACGGACCCCGGCCCGGTTCGCCGCTTCAGGCGGCGGCGCGAGATGTCGCGCAATTGGACAATACCGGCCGCGGGTGTGGCAATCTCGCGGCGGGATCCCTCGCCGGACGGATCGCACTCATTCAACGAGGCGACTGCGCGCTTTCGGTCAAGGTCAACAATGCGCAGAAGGCGGGCGCGGTCGGTGTTGTGGTCTATCAGCAAAGCGGCAATGGAATCTTTACGCCTGGCGGTTTGAGCACCACTGGCATTCCGGCGGTGATCGTTGGTAAGGACAATGGCGCGGCGTTGGTCCAATTTGCGAATTCGAACCCGAATGGTGTTGTGACGCTCGATCCCGCGCTGACCGAGATCAATGAACCGGCCGGCGAAGTGGCGATTTTCTCGTCGCAAGGCCCGACGATTGGGACGTATTCGATAAAGCCGGAAGTAGTTGCGGTCGGCGCGGATCTATTGTTGGCGACCCAGACCTATGATCCCAATGGCGATATGTACGACGCATCGGGCTACACGCGCGCCGAAGGCACCAGTTTTTCGGCGCCGTTGGTCGCGGGCGCGGCGGCGCTCGTGAAACAGCGAAATTCCCGGCTGACTCCGGCGCAGGTGAAATCGGCCGTGGTGAATACGGCCGATCCGGATATCGACGATTTCGATTACGACGGAGATCGGGTGAAGGCGTTTCAATCGGGCATTGGCGCGGGACAGTTGGATGTCGGCCGCGCGGTTCGGGCCAATGTCGCCGCGGAACCGGCGACGGTAAGCTTCGGCGTACCCGCGTCGTTCCCACGCACCGCCCAGATCCGGTTCGTGAATACAGGAACCGCCGCGGTGAATTTGCGTTTCTCCGTGTCGGAACGCATCCGTGCCACTGGAGTGACCGTAGCGGTCTCGCCCACGACCGCGACTGTGAATGCGAACCAAACGGCAACGGTGACCTTGACGATTTCCGGGACAAAACCAACCGCGAGCAACTGGTACGAAGGCTCGGTCGTCGCCGACGGCGGCGCCGTGCAACTCCGCGTGCCGTATGCCTACTTCATTGGCGATTCGACGGTGTTTAACTTGTTGCCCCTGACCGGGCTCGGCTTCGTCGGTGTCGCGGGAAATCCGATCTCGCGGCTGAACGTGAAAGCGATCGATAAACAAGGCGTGCCGGTCGACAAAAGCCCCGTGCGATTCCGCGTGGTGTCGGGTGGCGGCTCGATCGTTGAAGGGACCGCGCAGACGGATGAGGTCGGAATTGCTGATGGGCGAGTGCGACTGGGGGCGTCGATCGGCGAGCAGGTTTTCAGCGCTGAGACCGGTGGAAAAACTGTGGAATTCATCGGGCGGGCGATTCAACAGCCGGTGATCCAAAATGGGGGTGTCGTCAATGCGGCGAGCGGGCAAGCGGGTAGCGGGTTGGCGCCGGGATCCTATATTTCGATTTTCGGCGCAGCGCTTTCGGACGCGACCGTGAGTTACTCGACGACGTATTTGCCGGTGTCTCTGGCCAACATCAGCGTTGGGCTCGACGTTCCCGGCGCGCGGAAAAGCCAGGCCGGCCGATTGCATTTTGTCAGCGCCGGGCAGATCAACTTGCAGATTCCATGGGAGTTAGCTGGCGAATCGTCGGTGAACTTGAAGGTTTCCTATGGCGATCACTCGAGCGCCTTCGTTCGTGTTCCGCTTAACGACCATTCTCCGGCGGCGTTCGAATTCAACGATCCGGGATCCGGACGGTTGATGGCGGCGGCGCTCGATGAGAATTTTGCATTGATAACATCGGGCAACGGCGTGCGCCGAGGTTCTGGAATTGCACAGATTTACGCGAATGGACTTGGCCCGGTTACGAATACGCCGCCTTCGGGCGAACCCGCGCCATCGCAACCTCTGGCGACGTGCAGGGTTCAACCGGAAGTGACGATAGGAGGGAGAGCGGCTGCGGTGCAGTTTTGCGGGCTTGCTCCCGGATTCGTCGGTTTATACCAGTTGAATGTTTCGGTTCCGGCCGATGCTCCGACTGGCGTGCAACCGCTGATTATTCGCGCCGGGGGCGTGGCCTCGAAAACATCCGCGATCGCCGTACGGTAGATGAACATGAAGTTTTTCAGCCTCGGGGTTTGGATTGCGCTGGCTGCGGCCGCGCAGATTCTGCCCGACTGGCACATTGTCGAACTTGCAGAGCCGTCGAGGGTGAAGACGCGCGAAGCACAGGCCAGCGTGCGCGCGGTGGTCGCGGCGCGGTTCGCCGGGCGGGCCGCGGTGCGGGAATCGATCGAGGTCGTTGCGAATGCGCTTGTCGTGCAAGGCGATGTCTCCGAGGCCGAATTGGCCGCGATGCCGGGCGTGAAGAAAGTCTGGCCGGTTTACGTGATTCGGCATGAAATGGAACGTGCGGCGTCGATCATCGGCGCGACCCGCGCTTGGGAGTTGATCGGCGGGCCGGAGAATGCCGGCGCTGGAGTCAAAATCGGCATTATCGATTCGGGTCTGGACGTGAAGCATCCGGGGTTTGCGTCGGGTGGATTCGTGCTGCCGGAGGGATATCCGAAAGGCACGAGCCAGGAGACGCGGGACCTGGCTGGCGGCAAGGTGATCGTCTACCGGACCTACGATTCGCTGCTCGGTAATCCGGAATCGGGCGAGGACCGCTCGGGGCACGGCACGGGCGTGGCGATGGTCGCGGCGGGAGTCAAGAATAAAGGGCCGTTCGGCGAGATTCAAGGCGTTGCGCCGGGTGCATACCTCGGCGTGTATCGCGTGTTCAGCGGCGCGAATGGCGACGACTCGAATACCAGCGTGTTGGTAAAGGCGATCGACGACGCGGCGGCCGACGGTATGGATGTCGTTAACATGAGCCTCGGTTCCGTTCCCCCGATTCGCCCGGAGCGCGATTTCGTAGTCACGGCCCTGGATCGCGCGGCGTCGCTGGGGGTTACGGTCGTGAAGTCATCGGGCAACAGCGGGCCAGCGCGGCTGACGCATACCTCGCCGGCGATGGGATCGCAAGGCTTGACGGTTGGAGCGAACTGGAACGGGCGCATCTTCGGTTCCGGAATCCGCGTGAACGATGGCGAACCGATTTTGGCGTTGCCGGGAGATGGGCCGGCGCCTGCGGGGCCGGTGCGGGGTCCATTGAAAGATATCGCCGGGATCGATAAGACGGGTTTGGCTTGCGACGGTTTGCCGGGCGGATCTCTGGCCGGTAACGTCGCGCTGATCTTGCGTGGCTCGTGTACGTTCGAAACCAAGTTGAACAACGCAACGGCGGCGGGTGCGATCGGAGCGGTCGTCTATACGCATGCCGATGATCCGGATCCGTTTCGCATGGGAACCGGCAGTGCGCAGTTGCCGGCGGTGCTGATTGGCTACCGCAGCGGGATAGCAGTGAAGGCGCTGCTGGCGGAGATGCCGGATTCGACCGTGGAACTCACGTTCACGGCCGGGCTCGCCTTTCCGATTCCACATGAGACGATCGTGTCGTTTTCGTCGCGCGGACCGGGCGGGGACGGCTCGATCAAACCCGACCTAGTCGCTGTCGGCGCGGAGGTTTATACGGCCGCGCAGAAGGCGAATCGGAATGGCGACGTTTACGACCCGAGCGGCTACACATTGATCGACGGCACCAGCTTTGCTGCGCCGATGGTGGCGGGGGCGTATGCAGTCGTGAAGTCCAATCGCCCGGGTCTGCGGCCGGATCAATATCGGTCTTTGCTGGTGAATTCGACGACGCCGTTCCCGGCTTCCGTGCAGAATGCGGGGTCGGGCTTGCTCGACGTGGGCGCGGCGATTCAGGCGCGGCTGACAATGGACCCTTACTCGGTGAGCTTCGGTCTCGGCGGCCAGCGGGTGAACTTGGACCGGTTGATTCGAATTCAGAACGCGAGCACGAACGTCGGGACTTGGCGCGTCGCGGTTGACAGCAAAAATGCGGCGAAGGCGACGGTTGAGCCGGCGGAGTTTTCGCTCGGCCCGGGCGATCGAACGGACATCCGAATTCGGCTGACCGGGGATTTCGCGATCGGTGAACACGAAGGATTTCTGGTGTTCCACCGCGTCGATGCGCCGGAAGACGAACGACCGCAGCGGCTCGCCTACTGGTACGGTGTGCCGAACGGACAGCCTGCCGCGGCGACGCTTCTTCCATCGCCGCCCTCTTCAGCGAGCGCGGGATCGACCGTCGATCTGAACCTCTTGGTGACCGACGCGATCGGCGCAACCGTAGCCAGTGAACCGCCAAAGGTGACGGTGCTGGAGGGGTCGGGAGAATTCGTGAGTGTAACTTCGCTGGATTCCACCTTTGCGGGGTACTGGCGGATCCGGTTGCGGATGGGTCCGGTTTCGGGGCAAGTCAATCGTTTCCGGTTGGAGATGGGGCCGGTGATACGAGAAGTGTCGATCCGAACGCGGTAATTGCTATACTGCCACTAGGCCGCATGGAAGAACTGAAAAAGAAGCTGCAAGACGAAATTGCGGCTCTTGAGCACGAGTTTCGCACCGAGCTCCCGAAGGAGATCCTGCGGGCGCGCGAGCTGGGGGATTTGAGCGAAAACGCCGAGTATCACGCCGCCAAAGAGCGGCAGGGCCTGGTCAATGCACGGCTGGGGCAGTTACGGAAGCGGCTGCAGGATCTTTCGATGATCGATCTGACGAAGGTTCCGCGAGATCGCGTTGGATTTGGATCGACAGTTATTGTGTTCGATGTGATCAGGGAAGAGGAGATTACCTACCGGTTGGTGGCCAGCGAGGAGTCGGACGTGAAAAACGGCCTGATTTCAACCAGCTCGCCGATCGGCAAGGGTCTTCTTAACAGGCAAGCTGGGGACGAGGTCAAGATCCAGGTTCCGGGCGGAACGCTGCAGTTCGAAGTCGTCCGCCTAACGACAATTCACGGCGAAGTACTGGAGTAGTTCCGAAATGACCATCACGCGCGCCATTGGGGCGGGCTGCAACTCGATCATCCTGCTGATCGTCCGGGGATTGGCGCTATCGCGCATTCATCCGAACATGCTGACGCTGATCGGCCTTCTGATCAACGTTTACGCGGCGGTGTTGCTGGCCCGCGGCGAATTTCTCTATGGCGGACTGGTGGTGATCGGCGCCGGGCTGTTCGACATGGTCGACGGGCGCGTGGCGCGTCACACGAATCAGGTCACGCGGTTCGGCGCGTTTTTCGATTCCGTGCTTGATCGTTACTCCGATCTCGGGCTTCTGATGGGCTTGCTGGTCTACTACGCCAACATCGACCGGTTTTTCTACGTCGTGCTGACGGCGGTTGTGATGACGGGTTCGGTGATGGTGAGCTACACGCGCTCGCGCGCGGAAAACCTGATTCCGACGTGTAAGGTCGGTTTCGCCGAGCGGCCGGAACGCGTGGTGCTGCTGATTATCGGCGCGCTGTTTGACCGGATGGCTCCGGCGTTGTGGATGCTGGCGATTCTCTCGAACCTGACCGTGATTCACCGGATGCTGTACACGTTCCAGCAGGCGAAGGCGTTGGAAGAGGCGCAACTCCGGCCGGCGGGCGGGCCAAGGGAATCGGCCGCGGCGGCGCGGAAGGGTTAGGCGGCACGGCGGCGCTTCATGATTCGTACGACTTTGCCGTACGCTTCTCCTTCGAGCGAATCGAGGGTGAAGTGACAGATGTCATTTTCTTCGCCGAGTTTGCTGCTCCACCCTTGGTCTTCTTTCCACCTTCTGGCGGCGTGTGTGACCAAACCGTCCGCGTCGGCATATATTTCGATCTTGTCGAACCCAGGTTCCGGATCCGCGCTGGTACACTCAACGAAGAGCAATCGCTTGTATAACGCGAGAAACGCCTCCAGAGTCTCTTCCTGCGCGACTTCCCCAAGCCATCGTTTTCCCGGCCAGAACCCGGGCGGGACCGGCCACCAGTACGTAGCGGTGTCGTTGACGGACCAGGAAACGGAGTTGTAGGTTTCCTCGGGCGGACTGGTAATTTCGAAAGGCTAGCCGAAGAGGCCTGGAGAAACCTCTTCGATCTCCTCGCGCGTCATTCGCCGAGATAACCCTTCGCGGTTGCGTATTCGAGCCAAGCTCGTTTCTGTTCATCCAAGGTGGTGGCATTCGTTGCCGGGTTGTCGCCCGTAATGCACTCCAGCGCCCAGTACCACAAACCTCCGTTGTCACGAAGATCCGTGAAGATCAATGGAAGGACGGGTGTGCCGAGTCCGATGATGCGCGGATAGCAGGGGTGATAGATCTTGGCTTGAATGGACGAGAGGATTCGCGTTTCCTTACGCCATTGGTTGGCTAGTTCTTGGAACAGCTTCTCTAAGCCGGGAATGAACTGCCCTGCGACGGGTGCCTGGCTATCTCCGGATGGAAGTTCCAGCGGCATGTCGGTTGCAGGATAGCGTCACGCAGTAGGGGTTGTCAATTCGAGCGGTGGCGCGGAAGGGTTAGCGGTTCAGCAGCTCCGGCCAGTTGAGGATCAGCTCCAGGAAGCCGGAACTGCGAGGTTACGTTTTCCTTCGGCGGATAAGTCGTAGGGATACCGGGTCCATGCCAGATGCGGCTTTCGGGCCGGGCTTTTAACGGCTGCGGTCTTTGCAGCGGCTTGCCTTCGAGATACTCAAGCACCACATAGTTCGGCCCGACACTGTTGATCGCGACGGTGTGGCCGAGTTTTGCGCCGGGTGTCAATATGCGATCTCGTCGCGCTATTGCTACAGTAGCGGATTGTCCCCAGATCTCCATTTCAGTCTCGATGCCGAGTTGGTTATCGGCCTTGTGTCGCCGGTCGGCATTCGGCATGAGGACATCACTGAGACGCTCGACAATCAACTGGACGCGTTTGGTTATCAAACAAATCACGTTCGATTGAGCGAACAGTTCGAGGATTTGTACACGGCGATCGGCGAGCCATGGAATCCGCCCGCATCGAAGGGCGGCGTTGCGAATTACAAGATGGACGCGGGCAATCTGCTGCGCGAACGGACGCGGCGCAACGACATTCTGGCGCTGGCGGCGGCGGGAACGATCGCGCGCAATCGCGGACCGCGACAGCGCACGGCGCATATCATCACGAGCTTGAAGCGGCCCGAAGAAGTGGAAACGCTGCGGCGGATCTATGGTCCCGGCTTCTATCTGCTCAGCCTCTCGGCGTCGCAGGGTTCGCGCCGCGCGTACTTCGAAGAACGGCACGTGGAGGACGCCGCGAAGTTGATCGAAAAGGACCGCTCCGAACAAAACGAGTGGGGCCAGCGCATGCAGGAGACGTTTCAACTCGCCGACTGTTTTGTCAGCATTCAGGACGACCCGGCCGAACACAAGCGCCAACTGCAACGGTTCCTGAATATGATCTTCGGCTGTCCGACGGCGACGCCGACAACGGCCGAACATGCGATGTTCACGGCGTATGCGGCTGCGTTGCGGTCGGGCGACTTGTCGCGGCAGGTGGGCGCGGCGATACTCGATGCGAACGGCGATCTGCTGGCCGTCGGACACAACGAAGTGCCGAAGCGCGGCGGCGGGCTGTACACGGCCGACGACGCCGAACGGGCGCGCGATATTGAACTGGGTCATGACGCCAATGAGTTGGCGAAAGACGAAATGCTGCGCGCGCTGGTGACGGCGCTGGGGCGGCCGGAACTCTCTCCCGCCGAAGCGCGCGCGTTGGTGAAGCCGACGGGGTTGCGCGACATCACAGAATTCGGCCGCGCGGTGCATGCGGAGATGGAAGCGCTGCTGGCATGCGCGCGAACGGGGCGGAGTCCGCGCGGCGCGACTTTGTATACAACAACGTTTCCGTGCCACAACTGCTGCAGGCACATCATCGCGGCGGGGATTGAGAAAGTGTACTTCGTCGAACCGTATCCGAAGAGCAAAGCGGGCACGCTGCACAACGACGCGATCTCGATCGACGAACCGCAGGCGGGCAAAATTCCGTTTCTTCCGTTCATCGGCGTTGCGCCGCGACGATACTTCGACTTCTTCTCGATGACGTTGAGCCTGGGCCATTCTATCGAGCGCAAACGCGACGGCGTGGCGGCGAAGTGGACTCCGGCCGAGGCGAGCGTGCGCGTGCCGATGCAGCCAAACTCGTACCTGGAGCGCGAACAACTGGCGATGGAAGAGATTCGCGGCGCGCTCGCGCGCAAGTAACATAGGTGGGGATGACTCGCCGCACCTTTCTTTCTCTTTCCACCGTGATGGCCGCGCAGCCCGCGCGGCGGCCGAACGTGATCGTCTTCATCAGCGACGATCAAGGTTATGGCGATCTGTCGCTGCACGGCAACACGCATCTGCAGACGCCGAACCTGGATCGCATCGGCGTTGAAGGTGCGCAATTCACGCAGTTTCAGGTGTGTCCGGTGTGCTCGCCCACGCGGTCGAGTTTGATGACGGGGCGATACAACTACCGCACGGGCGTGGTCGATACTTTCCTGGGGCGGTCGATGATGGACCCTCGCGAAGTCACCGCGGCCGAAGTGTTCGCGGCGAACGGGTATCGCACGGGGATCTTCGGCAAGTGGCATCTCGGCGATAACTATCCGATGCGAACGATCGACCAGGGCTTTCATGAGTCGCTGGTACACGGCGGCGGCGGACTGGCGCAGCCGAGCGATCCTCCCGGCGGCAATCACTATTACGATCCGGTGCTGGTGCGCAACGGCAGGCACGAGAAAGTCCCAGGCTACTGCACCGATATATTCTTCCGCGAGGCGATGGCGTTTATCGACCGCAACAAGGCGAAGCCGTTCTTCCTTTACATTCCGACGAACGCTCCGCATACGCCGCTGGAGATCGACGACAAATTCGTCGCGCCGTTTAAGGCGAAGGGTCTTGATGATGTGACGGCGAAGGTTTATGGCATGGTCAAGAACCTCGACGACAACGCCGGCGCGCTGCTCGCGCATCTTTCCCAGCACGGGCTTGCGCAGAACACGATCGTTATCTTCATGACCGACAACGGCCCGCAACAGCCCCGTTATGTCGCGGGAATGCGCGGGCGCAAGGGCACGGTGTATCAAGGCGGCATCCGCGTGCCGTTTTTCTTCCGCTGGCCCGCACGGATTAAGGCGGGCGAAAAAGTCGGGCGCATCGCGGCGCATATCGACGTGTTGCCCACGTTGATCGACGCCTGTTCGCTGAAGCCGCCGAAGAATGTGAAGTTCGATGGCATGAGTTTATGGCCTTTGTTGACCGGCGCGCCGCCGTCGTGGCCCGATCGCGTGATTCACACACAATGGCATCGCGGCGATGCGCCGGTGCTGTTTCAAGCGCATGCCGCGCGGACGCAGAAGTGGAAGCTGGTCAACGGCGTCGAGCTGTACGACATGGAGAACGATCACAACGAGACGACCGATGTCGCGGCGAAAAATCCGGATGTCGTCGCGCGGCTGCGCCGATCGACCGAAGAATGGTTTCGCGATGTGGCGTCGACGCGCGGAGGCTACCAACCGCCGCGCATTTCGATCGGCACGCCGCATGAAAATCCGACGCTGTTGACGCGGCAAGACTGGCGCGTGGATCCGGGGCACTGGGAAGTGGACGTGAAGTCGAAGGGAAGCTACGACATTACGCTCCTCTGCGATGAGACGGCCGCGGCGGCCGCGGCTTCGCTGCAATTTCAATCGCTGCGGTTGAACGCGGAAGTGCCCAAGGGCGCGACGCGGCATGAATGGAAAAACGTCGCGCTGCCGATTGGCGCGGGGCGTTTGCAGCCAATGCTGACTGTGGGGAATAAGCCGGCGATCGTTCTGTATCTAGAGGTGAAGAAGAACAATGCTCGATAACAAAGTGGTAATCATCACGGGTGCGTCCGGCGGACTGGGCTCGGTCGTGACGAGTGCGTTTCTGGATGCTGGTGCGCGGGTGGCGGGAGTCGACCGCAGCGCGCATTCGAACAACGCGGCGCATCCGAATCTTTCGCACTTCGCGGTGGCGTTGGACAACGCCGGCGCCGTCGATATGCTGGTGCGCGATGTCGTGAACCTGTACGGGAAGATCGACGCGGTGGTGCATTTGGTGGGCGGCTTCGCGGGCGGCCAGCGCGCCGATGAGACGAGCGACGAGACGTGGGAGAAGATGATCGCGATCAACCTGCGGCCCGCGTGGGTGTTGAGCCGCGCGGTGTTGCCGATGATGCGTGAGGCACGCCGCGGGGCGTTCATCGCGATCGGCAGCGCGGCGGCGTTGGAACCGGCGCCGACGCTCGGCGCCTATGGCGCGTCGAAGGCGGCTCTGATCAGCCTTGTGCGCACGATCGCGGCTGAGAATAAAGAGTTTGGCGTCCGGGCGAATATCGTGTCGCCGAACACGATGGACACGCCCTCCAATCGCTCCGCGATGCCGGATGTAGACCCCGCCGTATGGGTACAGCCCGCGAATGTGGCGAGTTTACTAGCCTGGCTCGTCAGCGATGCCGGCGCCGAAGTTAGTGGCGCTGTGATTCCTTTGCCCGGGCGGGGCGCGTGAAGGATCTTTCGCGTTGAGTTGGTAGCGCTAGTTTCGAACGAGCTCGGTGACGCGAATAAGAACGGCTAGATCTTGAACGGCGTTGAGGACAACGGGAGACTCTTCGGTCCGCGGTCAATCGACGAGCCGTCAAAGCGCCTGGAACACTGAGTATCATTGAAGTTCACCCATGCTTCGCCTAGCCTTCCTCCTGTGCGCCCTTCCGCTCCTCGCCGCCGAACTGCGCGTGATGACTTTCAACGTCCGCTATCCGAATCCAAAGGACGGCGAAGACGCTTGGGACAAACGGAAGGACCTGCTCGTCGACACCGTGCGGCGCTACAAACCCGACCTCATGGGCACGCAAGAACTGTTCCATGAACAGGGCGAACACATCGTCGCGGCGTTGCCGCAGTACGCTTGGTTCGGGCTCAGCCGGCGCGGCAACAAGGAAGACGAACACATGGGCGTGTTCTATTTGAAGGCGCGGTTGCGGCCTGTGTCGACAGGCAACTTCTGGCTGTCGGAGACGCCGGATAAAGTGGGCTCGTCGTCGTGGAACATGAGCCTGCCGCGCATGGTGACTTGGGCCGTGTTCGAAGATCTGATGACAAAGAAGCAGTTCGGCTACTTCAACACGCACTTCGCGCACCGCAAGGAAGACGAAGAGGCGCGGAAGAAGGCGGCGGCGGTGATTGCGGCGCGGATGCCGAAAGACGGCGCGTTTCTGTTGACCGGCGATTTCAACGCGCCTACGCGCGGCGATGTGTACAAGATTCTTGTTCCCGCGTTGACCGATGTGTTCAGCGTTGCGAAAGAGAAAGACGGGCCGGAGGGCACGTTCCATGGGTTCAAGGGCAATCCTGGCAAAGACCGCATCGATTGGATTCTGTTCAAAGCGCCGTGGCGGGTGAAGAAGGCCGAAGTCATCACGCGATCGAAGAACGGGCGCTATCCCAGCGATCACTTCCCGGTGTTGGCGATCTTCAGCCTCTGAGCCTCGACGGGTACAAGCGGCGGGCGCACGGATTCGGCGCGCCAACCGTATAGTTGCGCGGTGATCGGCCCACAGATGCGGCCTTGGCAGGCGCCCATGCCGCAGCGGGTTTGCAGTTTCGCCTCGCGCCAGGTGCGGTGGGGATCGAGGGTCTCTCGCGTGACGTCTTCGCAGCGGCAGACGATCGTATCGGGGGTTGCGAGAGCGGCGAGCGCGGGATCGAGGCGAAACGTGTCGGCGAGGTCGCGCACGAAGGCTCGCGAGGGGGACTTTGGCGGCGTTAGACCCGATACCGCCAGTCCGGCGGCGCGGCCTTCGGCCAACGCTTTATCGAGGCCACCGATGCCGGTCGGCTCACCCGCGCAATATACGTCGGGGATCGAGGTCATCTGCTTGCTATCGACTGCGACGAATCCATCGTCGATGCGGCAGCCCAACAGCCGCGCGGCTTCGGTGTTGGGGATGAGGCCGAAACCGCAGGCGAGGAAGTCCACGGCGAAGTCACGACGGTTGGAGAGCGTGACTTTGCCGCCTTCGAATTTAACCGGCCACGCGCCGGTGATTTGCGGCACGCCGAGAAGGGCCGCTTTCAATGACAACGCTTGCGGCAGCTTGGAAGGATAGCGCTTGAGGAACGCGAACAACCGTTGCAGTGGCGCTTGTTCAACGACCGCGAGGACCTTCGCGCCGTTCTTTCGCAACGTCGCTGCGACGGCCATTAACAGTGGCCCCGAGCCCGCGACGACGACACGTTTGCCCTTCACCTCAAGCCCGCTCTTCACCAGCGCTTGCAGGCCGCCCGCGCCGAACACGCCCGGCGATGTCCAACCCGGAAACGGTACGAAGAGTTCGCGTGCACCGGTGGCGAGGATCAGTTTGGGCGCTTCGATGATGCCGGCGCGATCGGTGTGCAGTGCGAAGTGACCGGTGATGTGAAAGACGCGCGCCGCGCCGATGAAGGTGATGTTTGGGCCGATCTCGATTTGCGGCGCGGCGCGCCAGATCTGGCCTCCGGCGCGCGGGTTGTCGTCGATCAACGCGACACGTTTTCCGGTTATCGCCCGCGCCGCAGCGAGACCCGCCGGCCCCGCGCCGAGGATCGCGATGTCATACTTCGACACGCATGCCCTCCTTGCATTCGGTCTGGCAAGCGAGTTGGTGGCGCGCGCCGTCGATCGTCACGCGGCACGCCATGCAAACGCCCATCGCACACAGCGCGGGCGCGGCGATGCCGTTGTTCCATAGCGCGGCGAGGACGGTGGTGTTTTCGCGCACATCGACGTCGCGGTTGTTAATCGTTACGTGCACAGAACCTCCTCGCGTCGTAGGGTTCGGGCGGAATCGGCGAGGGCGTTCCGAGCACTGCCGCAGCCAATATTTTCGCGGTTCCGAGCGATGTTGTCACGCCGAGGCCCTCGTGTCCAGTGGCTAGAAACAGCCCCTCACCGTACTTACCGATCAGTGGAAGTTTATCCGGTGTCGAAGCGCGGAATCCAGTCCACGCGCGAATGACGTTACATCGCGCCAAATCCGGCATGTACGAAAACGCCCGCTCCAACATACGCGCCAGCATCGGCGGGTCGATCGGGCCGTCCGTCACACCATACTGCCGCGACGACCCGATGAGCAGTTGCCCTGTCGGCCGGGGTTGTACGTTGAACGCCACCGATTCGGAGGACTCCCCTTGCGCGCTTTGCAGATAGCCGAGTTCAATGATCTGATGCCGCGCGAAACCGGGATAGCGATCGGTGATCGCGAGATGACCTTTACGCGGCCGCACCGCCAAGCCATCGATCAACGACGACGCGCCGGTCGCCAGCACGACCGCGCCCGCGCGAAGCACGCTGCCATCGGCCAGCCGCACGCCGCCATCGACAAGTTCGACGACGCGTCCATGCGTCACTCGCACATCGCCAAGCAGCCAGCGCGCGGCGACGGGCGCATAAACAACGGCGTCCCCCATCGCGCGCAGCCCTCCCGCAAGCCCCGGTCGCAGGCGCGGTTCGGCTTCATACAATGCATCGGAATCCAGCAACTCCGCGGGCAATCCGTTCGCCCGATAGACCGCGAGTTTTTCTCGCGCGCCCGCGAGTTCGCTCTCATCGGCCGCGACCCACAAGGTGCCGCATTTCCAGAACTCCGCCGTCGCGGGCAACTCCGGCGCCAATGAGTGCCAGAGCGCAACGCTCAACTGAGTCAGCGCCAGTTCTGGCTCATTGTCATCCAGCACAACAAGATGCCCCATCCCCGCCGCGGTCGCTCCGCCGCCGATCAAATCACGCTCAACAACAGCCACCTTCACGCCCGCGTTCTTCAACTCCCGGGCACACGCCGCGCCAACAATTCCCGCACCGACAATGAGCACATCGGGCGTCACACGCGGATGCCATCGACGAACGGATCCGCCGGATCGAGTATGAGTTTGCCGTGCGCGCTGATCCACGCGCGGCCTTTTATGACGGGCCGGATGTGTTCGCCGTCGAGCGTGTAGGAGCCTTCGAACACGCTGCCGACGATGCTCTCCTGCCGCCACACTTCGCCCGGTTGCAGCTTGCCATCGGCGGCGAGACAGGCAAGTTTCGCCGACGTACCCGTGCCGCACGGCGAGCGGTCGTACGCCTTGCCGGGACAGAGTACGAAATTCCGTGCGCCGGCGAAGAGTTCTATGTGATCGATAACCGCGCCGTTCTCGCCGGTGACGCCTGCGCGTTCGAGCGCCTGCCGAACGCGCCAAGAAAAATCCGTGAGCGCTTCGACGTTGGCGAGTTGCAGATTCTGTCCGTGATCGTTCACGAGGAAGAACCAATTGCCACCCCAGGCGACGTCGCCCGTGATTGGGCCGAATCCCGCGACATCCACCGTAACCGCGTGGCGATATCGATACGACGCCACATTGCCGATCGACACCTGGCCGTCGTCGTGAAGTGTCGCCGCCACGCGCCCGACGGGCGTATCGAGCGAGTGCTCGCCGGGTCCGATGCGGCCGAGATACGCAAGCGTCGCGATTACACCAATCGCGCCATGCCCACACATGCCGAGGTAACCGACGTTGTTGAAGAAGATGACGCCGTCGGGCTCGCACAGCAACGCACCCACAAGCACATCGGAACCGCGCGGCTCATTGACGACCGCCGATCGAAACGAATCAAACTCGCCGCGAAAGCGCGCCAGCTTTTCGGCGAGCGTGCCGACACCGAGGTCGGGCCCGCCCGCGATGATCGTGCGAGTCGGCTCGCCGCCCGTATGCGTGTCGACGAACTCGACGGTGCGCATGACTACAGCGCGGGCCGCGTGGCGATTGCGTCGCGAATTATTTTGAGAATGCGCTCACGCTCGGCGCCTTCGAGTGCAAGGCGCGGCGGGCGCGTGATCTCGCTGCATAGTCCCGTCTCCTGGCATGCGAGTTTGATGTACTGCACCAGCTTCACATGCGTGTCGAGGTGCAGCAGCGGCGTGTACCAGCGGTAGAGATCGCGCGCTTCATTCCACTTGCCGGCGAGCATCAGATCCCACAGCGCGCGGTTCTCATCGGGGAATGCGTTGACCAGACCGGAAACCCAGCCTGTCGCACCGAGCATGGCCGACTCCATCACGAGATCGTCAACGCCGGAGAAAATGAGGTAGTGATCGCCGGTGAGGTTGTAGAGATCCGTGATCCGCCGCGGATTGTCCGACGATTCCTTTATACAGACAAGCGTGGGCTCGTCCATCAACTCGACGAACATTTCGGGCGTGATGTCGACCGAATACGACGGCGGATTGTTGTAGACCATGATCGGCAGCGACGACGCGCGCGCCACCGCGCGGAAGTGCGCCATCGTTTCGCGTGGATCGGACTTGTAGACCATGGCGGGCAGCACCATCAAGCCGTCGAGACCAAGCTTTTCGCAGTCGCGCGCGAACCGGCAGGCCAATGCGGTGGTTGTTTCCGCAACGCCCGACAGCAGCGGCACACGCCCCGCGATCGCTTCCTTCGCCGCTTCCAGGACCATGATCTTTTCGGCGTACTCATGCGAGCAGTTCTCGCCGACCGTGCCGAGCGCGATCATGCCATGCACGCCCGCCTTGATCATTTTGTCGAGGTGCGTCTGATACGCGCCGAGATCGTGCGTGAAGTCGCTTTTGAAGTGAGTTGTTGCGGCGGGAAAAACGCCGTGCCAGTTGGGTTTCATGTCAGCCAGATTGCAGTGTACCGTGACGGCGTTATCCTGACCAGATGAGAAAGTGCGTGCCGGTGATGCTCCTCGCACTCTGCGGCTGCGGCCTGCCCGAGGCGCCGGGCGGTTCGTCGGCCAGAGTGCGCGCGCAAATTGAAGGGGCCAGGTCCTCGGCGCGCTGGCATCCGTGGGGCGCCGGCGAACAGGGCCGGTTGGGGATGGTCTTTGCGGCGTACCAACAAAACGACGCGGCCGCGAAACTGTTCGACCGCGCTCGCGAGCTGGACGCCGCCGAGTTTCGATGGCACTATTGCGCCGCGGTGGTGCATGAGGCGGCTGGGCGAAAACTAGAGGCGGCGGAGCGGCTGCGAGCGGCCCTGGCGATCAACGGCAAGTATGCGCCGGCGCTGGTGCGGATGGGCGATTTGGAATCGTTGCGAGCGGCGGTGCGGATCGCGCCGAAATCGGCTCGCGCCCGGTACGCGCTGGGAAATTTAACCGGGGACCGCCGGGAATTGCTGGAAGCGATTGCGCTGTTTCCAGACTACGGCGCCGCGCATTTTGCGCTGTCGAAGTTGTATCGAAAGTCCGGCGACGAGTCCGCCGCGGTCCGGCATGAGGCGTTTCATTCCAAACACCGGGCGGTGCAGCCGCCAGAGGATGATCCGTTGCTGGCCGCGCTGGATGACCTGGATCTCGGACCACTGGCCGAGACGAGACGTGGGTTCGCGGCCTTTGCGAAGGACCGTTTCGAGGACGCCGCCCGCCACTTTCGGAACGCCATTGAGGCCGCGCCCGCCTCCGATGCGGCGCACGCGGGCCTGATCCACATCGCCTTTAAGACAGGTCAGTGGCAACAAGGTGCGGCGCGGTATGCAACAGCGGTGAAGGCCGAGCCGAGAGCGATTTACAGCCGGTTGTACTACGCGAAAATTCTAGAGGCGGAGTCAAGGAAAGCGGATGCGTTGGCCGTACTGCTGGCGGCGATCGCGATCAACCCCGACTTTGGCGAAGGGCACTTGATGGCCGGTATGTTGGCCGAGGATACCGGCGACGGGCCGGGAGCGACGCGGCACTTCAGAGAGGCGGTGCGAATCGGATCGAATCCCCGAGAGGCCCACTACCTGCTGGGGCGGCGGCTGTTCCTGGAGGGTTCCGTCGACGCGGCGATTGCGGAATTGCGCCTTACGCTTGAGCCAGAAGACGAAAAAACTCCTCGGTATCTGCTTCTGCTTGCCAGCGCATTGGAGCGCACGGGGCGGAAGGGAGAAGCCGCGGAGTTTCGAAAGCGAGCGGGGCGGTAGGCTAGCGGTTGCGCCGGAGTGCGGCGATCGCGATCAGGCCGAGGGCGCTGACGGCGAATGTCGCGGGTTCGGGAACGCCGTTTTGGGCATCCTGCAGGTCCAGGTTCAACGTCCAGCTACCGAGACTGCCGGTGTCGCCGGTGGCACTGTCCGTGAGCGAAAGACGCCAAGTGCCGGCGGCGGATATGCCGTTGAAGACGTTTGCAATCAGGATCGCTTGTTCGTCGATCGTGCCGCTGTCCTGCGCGGCTCGATAGGCTCCCGATGGAAGCACACCAATATTTGCCGCGGCCCAGGCGCCAACGGTCTGGCCGGCTGAATCGATGAACGAATAGGTGCCGCCAAAATCGTCCGAGGCGCCAGCGCCGCCGCTGATGGTGGTCCTACCCGGCCGGTTGAACAGGAACGTGGTTGTCCCCGTGTCGATATGGGTGACGGTTGCGTCCAGATCGCCCATCCAGGTGTGCGAAAACGTGTTCAGCGACACGCTGAATCCGCCAATGATAGTACGCGTGTCGGAAACGACGATGTCGATGTTGGTCGTGACGGGGGTAGTTGATGAGCCGTCAGGAAGGTTCGTCGGGCCGCCGGAAGTCACTGTGAAAGGCGCAGCCGGCAACAGGCCGAGCGCGAGGAAAGCCAAAGCTAATGTCTTTGTACCCAAAATGATCCTCCTCCAAGGAATAACTGAGTCTACACTCGTCGGCGGGACTTTGCAAATAAAAGTCTTGTCTCATACAAGCCTGGAACCGAT
>VFZQ01000017.1 GCA_016871135.1 Acidobacteriota bacterium
AGCGCCTCCGCGATCAGGTTCCGATTCGCCTGCGTGTTCGTCACCGCGTAGGGCCGGCGCTCCGGTCCGCCAAGCGCGACCGATCCGCCCATCGCCGATACCACTACGTCCACGCCATCGCACCAGCCGCGCAATGTCTCGGGACGCAACGCATCCACGCCGCCTGCACGCGTCGGCGCCGCGATTTCATGGCCGCGGCCAAACAGCGACGTCATCACTTCCTGCCCGATCACACCTGTCGATCCCGCAAGAAGCACCCGCATCGCGTTACCTTACAACCGCCTTATCAACCGCGTGATTGTCGAACTCATCGGTCACACGCACCGCGACACTAATCTCGCCCGCCGGCCGTTCCACGGTCACGTTATAAGAGTGATCGCGCGCGTCGGAAAGCCTCGTCGTCGGTTCGATGTAGATCCAATCGCCCGCGTTGATGGAGTACTCCGCCTTCGTCAAAATCCCACCCGTATCGGCCGCGGTAAACGCAATCGTCACGTTGTTCCCGCTCGACGTCGCGGCCAGATTCCGAATCACCGGAGGCGTGTTGTCGATCGGGAACGGCTCGCTTTCGAGCGAGTTCGTCAGCCCCTTGCCCGGCGGATTCGAGGGCGCGTCGGTCGCTGTCACGCGCAGCACGTACTCGCCGTCGGGGAACGCCGACGAGTCGAAGCTGAACATACGCGTCGTCAGATCTTTCTTCAACAGCTTGAATGTCGATTCGTTGCGCCCGCGGATCTCGACCGTGTAGTGAACCGTGTCGCCGTTGGCGTCGCCCGCGCGCCAGCGCGCGCCTTGAAAGCCCTTGGCGCCGTTCATCGTCACACCGCCCGGATCGCTCGACGGCGGCGATGACGACGACTGCGCGCGGCTCGACATCGCCGAAAGCGTCAACGTCGTCGACGGCGTAATCGTCAGAGACTGGCTCGGGAACCGGTAGTTGGGCGGCGTAATTTCGATACGCTCGATCTTCGGCGCGACGTTGCGCGGTAGATACGCGATCTCGGCGTTGATCAGCATCGCGTCGTCGCCGGTGAACTTCGCGCGATATTGCAGAAACCGCGCCGATGGCGATGCGATTCGCCCGCTCACCGCGGCCCACGGACTCCAGTTCTGCTGCGGCCGGTCGAGGTTGCCGCTGCGTGTTTCAAACGTCACACCGCCCGCGGTCTTCGACGTCAGCCGGCCCCACTCGGCGAACCATCCGGCGTCGAGCACTTCGCTTTCCAACACGCCGTCTTTCTCAATCCCTGGCCCGATCTGAAACAGCTTGCCGATGTTGCCCGTCGCCGCGTAAATCGCGCCGTCGGCGTCGTTGGTCAGCGCCGTCACCTGTGTAGGCGCAAGGTTCAGAAGTTTGGTCGAAAGCAGATCGCTGTCGACGCGGTAGATCGAGCCCTTGTTGCCCGTGCCCAGGATCGGCTTTCCCGCTTTGTCGAACGTGATCGCGTAGACAATCTCGTTGGCATCGGACCACACGCGCGACGGAAAGCCATCGGGCGCGATCCGTACGACTTCGCTGCCGCCGCTCACCGAACTCGGCGTCAATGTCGGCGGAGGCACAACCGGCCGCGCACCGGCCGGGGCTGCACCGCCGGCGGGCGCGGGCGCTGTCACCGGTGCGGCCGCGGGAGCCGGTGGCGGCGCAGGCAGCGATGCCGCCGGTTTGTTGCCGACCGCCGCGACATAGATCGATCCGTCCGGCGCGATCGCCAGCGCCGTTACTTCGCGCCGGCCCGCCTGGTATAAAACAAATCCTTGTCCGGTTGGAGTAATACGCGTGACCAGCCCGCCGGGCTCGGTGCCCGCGATCACATTGCCACTTGCGTCAACCACCAGGGATCGCGCGTGCTCCTCTTCCGTTTTGAAGAACACCGAACCCTGCCCTTGCGGTGTGACTTTGTGGATCTCGCCCTTGTCGCCCGAGGCGATGTAGAGATTGCCGGCCTTGTCGAACGCCATCGCCCAGATGTACTTGGTTTTCGGATCGTAGAAGACATCGCTGCCGCGATAGACCTTGCCGTCCGGTGCGGTCGCCGCATAAACACGGCCCGCGCCATCGAGCGCGATCGCCTGTATCTGCAAGCCCGGCAACTCGGCGACGGTGCGCGTCTGCCCGTTGCGCGTCGCGAAGACCTTGGTCGTCGCCGCGCCCGGATTGCCGCCGCCCGAATAGATCGTCCCATCCGGTCCGCGCGCGATCGTCCACAGATAGGACACCGACGGATCGTTCAACTCGCGCAGCGCCGGCGCAAGCGTGACGCGTCCGTCGCTGCGCACCGAAAGCCGCGTCAACGTCGCTTTATCGTGATCCTCCTTCGAGGTCAGCGTCCAGAAATGAGTATCGACGGCGAACGCCGCCCCAACAACCAGCACGGAGAAAAGAAGGCGCATGATGATGAGTTATTTGACTGTCAAACGAAGGGACTGATTACCCGTGATCACGTAGTCGAACTGCGACGACTGCTCGGCCACCGGAGTCTCCGGCGCGGCGATAAACAGACGGCTGTTCGACCGTCCGTTCTGCATCACGTTGAGCACCGAGCTCGGCAGATTCGGCAGCGTTTTGTCTTCGGTGAAGATCGTCGGCCGGGGCTGCACGATCGCTGCGTACAAGCGGTTATTCGCGCGTTCCTGATTCAGGAGATTCACGGTCTGCGAAAGGTCCATGAAGCGGTTGGCCAGCGGCGTCATCGATTGCATCAGGTTCATCGCCGTGGCATCGCTCAACTGAATGCGATAGTTGCCCGCGGCCAATCCCTGCGGCACTTTCAGCTTGATCTCGCGCTCGATCCGCCCGCCGCGGTACGGCCGCAGGAAGGCTTTCAAAGTAATCTCTTCGCCCGGCGAAACTTCGCTCTTGGCCAGCCATGCGCCTTCAATCGCCGCCGTCCGCCGCTCGGGAATCAGATCGACAACAAGCTCGACCTTCCCCACATCCGGCATCTTGATCGCGTTCGCGAACAGCTTCGAAACCTTATCGCCGAACCACAGCGCCGATTGCAGCGCGGGCGGCACCGGCGAATCGGCGGGTGCTTGCAGTGTCGCCAGATCCAACTTCTGCCCGCTCGACAGGTTGACGTTCGCCTTGATCCGGTACGTCGTGTCGTCGGCGAATTCGTTCATGCCGGAGATCGCGTTGAACATGCCGATCATCATGAGCTGCGCGGTGAACTTCTGATTCTCGATCACCGAATAATTCAGCTCCTTCGTCTTGAACGGATTACCCTTCGCATCCAGCGACCGCAGCTTCAGATTCACCGGAATCGTCTTCGGTTTTTGACCCAGGCGGCCCAGCATGCCCAGATGCCGGTCCTGCGTGAACGCGCCAACCAGATCGGTGGCGTTTGAAATTTTGGTCGGCGTGAACGCCGACGCGAGCGTCCACAGGATCTCGCCCTTTGCCATCGGCATGTTCACCGGGCCGACGTTCAGAAACGCGTGGCCGCAGATGTAGACGCGGTCGCCGTCGTTGTAGGTCACCGTGCAGCCGCTGGTGATGTCGACGTCGCCCGAAACAAGAATCATCGATACTGTGTCACCCGGCTGCAGCGACGTCTTCCAGTCGGGCGCCAGCGTTGTCGACCGCAGTGCCGCTGTCGAACCGCCCTGCACCAGCGTCGCGCCGAGTTGGGTCTTGAAGATTCCGCCGAAGTAACGCAGTGTTTCCGCGGTTGCGCCGGAGATCGTCAACGGCGTGTCGATTGGGTGCATCAACAGCGGTTCGCTGGCCGAAACGGGCGTACCGTTCAACAGCTCCGCCGGGACTTCCACCGCCGCGCGCGTCGGCGGTTTCGACTGATCGAGTTCGTCGATTTCGAGCATCTCTTCGATCGGAGTAATGCCGCAGATCGCGTCGGGCGAGAATACCGAAAGCCGCAGCGCGATCGCGCCGATCAGCTTGCCGTCGATGTAGACCGGGCTGCCGCTCATGCCGCCGGCGACGTTGGTGCGCTCGGCGCGACCGCCCATCTTGCCGAGGATGACGTTCGATTTCGGCCCGTTGGCGTTCTTCCAAACACCGATAATCTCGACCGGCACGGGTTCTGGATTCGTGCCTTCGAACACCGTCCACGCCGTGGCCTTCATGCCGCGTTTCAGTTGGCTGACGGGCATGATCGGTGGCTTGCCGGACTTCGGCCGCTGCGGCGTTTGCTGCTGCGCAAACGCTAGCGCGCAGGCTAATACGAATGAGACGAACTTCGGAGTCATGACTCGACCTTTGACTCCATTATGCGCAGGTTTCAACACGACAGCTTCAGTCCAAACTGTATTTGCCGCGGATCGCCCACCGTTACAATACCCCAGCGTATTCGACCGTGACCGAGTATGCGCCCAGAGGTAGGTTCGAAAGAGGAACTCTCCCAACTCCGCCGAACGGGCCTTTTATTCAAAATTGGTCGAGTCGTTGTAGGCGACAACGAAGTTCCCGCTGATGATCTGCGCGATCAGCGAACTGGTGCTCAACAACAACGAAAGAGTCCCTGACAGAAAAGGCTCCCAGCAAGTCGAACGAGTTATTTGGAGGTGCGGGTCGGGATCGAACCGACGAATAAGGGTTTTGCAGACCCTGGCCTTACCACTTGGCTACCGCACCTTGTTGTCTATGAAGTATAGGTTATCGCAGAACAGGCCTCGACTCAAAATCGAAGGCGTGCCATCTTTGCCGACCCGCCCCCGGTGCAATAATCAAATCGAGGAGAACTAACATGGCAAGAGAAAGCAGTGACAAAGTAGTGTGGTTCCTGGCAGGAGCCGCCATTGGAGCCGCCGTCGCGTTGCTCTACGCACCCGCAAGCGGGGAAGAGACCCGCGCCAAGCTGCGCGAACGCGCCAGCGAAGGCAAAGACCTTCTCGCCGACCGTGGGCGCGACCTGATGGAACGCGGCCGCGAGCTCTACGACAAAGGCCGCACACTCGCCGACGAAGCCGCCGACATGTTCGAACGCGGCAAGAAACTCGTCGAAGGCTAAGATGTCCGCCCTGCAACTGTCGGCGTACGCCAACGAAGCGTACGCCGATTTCACTCAGCCCGCTAACCGGCGCGCGCAAGAGGAAGCGCTGCAAACCGTCCGCGTTCAACTCGGAAGAACGTACAACAACCACATCGCGGGCCGGGCGTCGTCGACCGGCCAGTGGCTCGATTCGGTGAATCCCTCAAAGCCCTCGGAGTTGATCGGTCGTCACGCAAAATGTTCCGTCGATCAAGCCATTCAGGCAGTCGACGACGCCTTTGCCTTCTTCCCCGAGTGGAGCCGCACGTCCGTCGAAAGACGCGTCGAGATCATCGTCGAAGCGGCCGCGATTCTTCGCCGGCGCAAATTTGAGTTCAACGCGTGGCTCATTCTTGAATCCGGCAAATCGTGGGTCGAAGCCGAAGCCGACACCTGCGAGGCCATCGACTTCTGCGAATACTACGCGCGCCAGATGCTGCGCTGGGCCAAGCCCGATCCCATCGTGCAAATGCCCGGCGAGCGCAATGATCTCGTCTACCTGCCGCTCGGCGTTGGCGTAGTGATTCCGCCCTGGAATTTCCCGCTCGCGATTTTGGCCGGCACGACCGTCGCCGCGCTGGTTTGCGGCAACACGGTCGTGCTGAAGCCGTCGAGCGAGACGCCGGTGATCGCCGCCAAGTTCGTCGAAGTGCTGCGCGAAGCCGGCCTGCCCGATCGCGCGCTCGCGCTTTGCGTGGGCAGCGGCGGCGAAGTCGGCGACGCCCTCGTCTCTCATCCGAAGACGCGCTTCATTTCGTTCACCGGGTCGCGCGAGGTCGGTCTGCACATCAACGAACTTGCCGCGAAGCCGGCCAAAGGCTGCATCTGGATTCGCCGCGTGGTCGCCGAGATGGGTGGCAAGGACGCGATCCTCGTCGACGACGACTGCGACCTCGAAGCGGCCGCCACCGGCGTCGTGCAGGCGGCGTTCGGCTATCAGGGGCAGAAGTGTTCGGCCTGTTCGCGCGCTATCGTGCATGAGAACGTCTACGATCGTTTTCTCGAACTCGTGAAAGAGAAGACGGAGCGCCTGTCGATCGGCGCGGCCGAAGATCCCTCCAATGCGATGGGCCCGGTCATCTCGGCCAAGGCGCGAAAGACCATCGAGAGTTATATCGAAGCCGGCAAGACGGAAGGTCGCCTGATTACGGGCGGCGCGCCGGCCCCCGGCGACGGTTATTTTCTGAACCCCACGATCATCGCCGATGTCGATCGCTCCGCGCGCATCTTTCAGGAAGAGATCTTCGGCCCGGTGCTCGCGGTGACGAAAGCGTCCAGCTTCGATCACGCCATCGAACTTGTCAACGACAGCGACTACGGACTCACCGGCGCCGTCTACACCAACGACGCCGCCAAGCTCGAAAGGGCTCGCCGCGAGTTCCACGTCGGCAATCTCTATTTGAACCGCAAATGCACCGGCGCGATGGTCGGCGCGCACCCGTTCGGTGGCTTCAACATGTCCGGCACCGATTCGAAAGCCGGCGGCCCGGACTACCTGCTGCAGTTTCTCCAAGCCAAGTCCATCGCCGAGAAGGTGCGATAATAGCGGATACCTCGCCACAAGCGAGGGCTGCACGATTCCAAGCAAGAGATCAACTCTGACCGACTTGCCGGAAAAGGCGCTCCACCGGAGCGCCTTTTCCTTTGGCGCCGCCCGCGTGGTAACGTTTCTCCAAGCATGATCTCTCGCCGCGCCATCTTCGGACTCCCCTTCGCCCTGCAAAGCCAAACTCGCCGCCGGCCCAACGTCATCGTCTTCATGACGGACGACCACGGCGCCTGGGCCACCGGTGCCTACGGCTGCGCCGAATTGCACACGCCGAACATCGACGCGCTCGCCAAAGGCGGCGCGAAATTCACGCGCGCCTTCGCGTGCACGCCGGTCTGCTCCCCGAGCCGCATGACGTACATGACCGGCTGTGTGCCCTCCGTCCACGGCGTGCAGGACTGGCTGCGGCCGGAGGATAGTTTCGGCGCCGCTGCGAAGGGCTGGCTCGACGGCCTGACGATTTTTCCCGAAGTGATGGCCAGGAACGGCTATCGGTGCGGCATGGTCGGCAAGTGGCACATGGGACACGACGAAACCGCGCAACGCGGCTTCACCTACTGGGCCACCGTCCCCGGCGGCGGCGGCACGTTCAAAAACGCGACCTTCGTGCGGAACGGAACAACCGAAAAACGCGAAGGGTTCAAGGAAGACTCGATCGGCGACTTTGCTCTCGAATTCCTCGGCCAGCAGTCGGCCGACACGCCCTTCTATCTCCACGTACCGTTCTACGCGCCGCACACGCCGTTCGACTTTCAGCCCGACCAAGATCGCAACCACTACGACAACGCCGCGTACTCCTGTTTCCCCGATACCGCCAAACATCCGAATCAAAATCGCGGACTCGGCGCGCACCATGGCAACCGCGCTTCGATGAAGAGTTACATGTCTCTCATCAGCGGCGCCGACCGGAACATCGGCCGCATCTTGCGTCTGCTCGAACAGAAAGGCTGGCGCGACAACACGCTCGTCGTCTTCACCGCCGATCAAGGCTGGAACGCCGGTCACCACGGCGTTTGGGGCAAAGGCAACGGCACATGGCCGTTCAATATGTACGAAGAGTCGATCCGCGTGCCGATGATCTGGAATCATCCGGCCGCGATCGCTCCCGGCCAGACCGTCACCGCAATGGTCTCGTCCTACGATTTGTTCCCGACAATGCTCGATTACACCGGCCTCGCCGCGCCGTCCGACCCGCGCCGCGTCGGCCGTTCCTACGCCGCGTTTCTGCGCGGCCGCAAGCCGCGTTGGGAAGAAAAGCTGTTTTTCGAATACAGCTACTCGCGCGGCATGCGCACGCCCACACGCAAGTTGATCCTCCGTGCCGAAGGATTCGTCAACGAGTTCTACGATCTCGAAAAAGATCCTGGCGAAACGGTGAACAAGATCGACGACCCGGCCTATGCCCGCGAGATCGCCGCGATGCGCGGAGAGATGGAAAAGTGGTTCGCCAAGGCCGGTGCGCCAAAGCTCGACGCCTGGCGCGGCACGACGAAACAGAACCTCACTCCCTACGGCGCGTATCCGAACGAGAAAAAATGATGCCAACACTTTCCTCTGCCCGCGCGTCTTAAGATAAGAATGATGTTCCGTTACACCCTCCTTCTGGCGACGATGTCCTTCGCCGCGGTCGCGCAGGATAACAAGTCCCTGTTCGCCGCCGCGCCGCCCGAGGTGGAGAAGGCGCTTCGCGACCGCGTATCAGGTTTCTATCAGGCCTACGTCGATGGCAAGTTCCGCCTCGCCGAGCAGTATGTCGCCGAGGACACCAAGGACCTCCATTACAACCAGGAAAAGAACAAGTACCGCAATTTCGAGATCGTCAAAATCACCTTCGACGACAAGTTCAAGACCGCGAAGGTTGTAACGATTGTCGGAACCAATGTCTCGATGCGCGGTAATCGTATGGATGTCGCCGCCCCGATGGCCTCGCACTGGAAGCTCGAGGACGGCAAGTGGTTTTATTACTACCATCCGAGCCTTGGCGTGGATTCTCCCGTCGGCATCATGCGCCCGGGCCCCGGTACCGCGCAGCCCGGGACAGGATTCGGCGCCATCATCAAGAACCCGATGGCCATCCTGAGCCAGATCAAAGTCAGCAAGAAATCGATCCTCCTCAAGGGCCACGAAAAATCCGAAGACACCTTGACCGTCACCAATAACGCGCCCGGCCCGATTTCTCTCGCGTTCCAAAGTGAAACCGCGCCCGGTCTAAGTTGGAAACTCGACAAACCCGAGATTGCCCAGGGCCAGACCGCGACGCTTACGGTTTCCTACCTTCCGCCCGACAAACGCGCCAAACCCGCTTTGCGCGGCGCGCTTTCGATTGAGCCCTTTGGACAAACCGTTCAGATTCCGGTCGAGTTCGATATCCCCGACGAAGTAAAGAAGCAGCTTCCGAAAGCCAACTAGCCGAGCCACTTTGGCCCTTCGATTGCTGAACTCTCGTCGGAGGTAATTTTGTTTAGAGTGACAAACACGGCTCTGCCGCGCGTTCCCGAACGCGCCCCGGAGCGGCAGAACATCGGCAGAGGCGCAACTCGCGAATTCGCGCCCGTCCGATCAATTCCTTTTGAAGAATCCCGCGCTTCGGCTGGTGATGTCGTCCGAATCGGGCGGCAAGATATTGGCAGCCCGCCGCCAGTCGTCTCGTTTTCGCCACCCGGTCCGGCGCCCGCGCCGGCGGCTTCGGCGCCGCATCCTGGAATGACCCGTCTTAATGATGCTCTCCATGCGACTGGCATGAGTACGGCGGGACTGGATATCCGTTACGAGGAGGAGCATGTCGGTTATCCGGGTGGATCGTATGTGAACCGGAACATCGTAGTCTCAAACGGATCGCGGACCGAGCGCTTCTCGGCCGACCTGACCGAGCGTAATCCGATGGTCACCGCGGCCGAATTGCAGCGGTACTTCAACGTCTCGGCGAGCCTCCTGCCCGGCGGCATTATCCGGCAGGTTTAAGAACGCCGGGGCCGGACGATTCGCCCGGCCCCGGCCATCCATTTTGACTACACTCCGAGTTTTCGAGCGATCGCTTCCAGGATCGCCCGGTCTTCTTCGGTGAAGCCGCGGTCGGCTTCCAGTGTCCCTTTGATCCGGACCGCAACGACTCCGGGGAAGGGAATGAACAACTCCTCGTCGTCATTCAAGCCGCGCAACGGCGGCGGTACTTCCTGTACATCAGAACCCGGGACATTGGCGACGCCAATACCCTTGGGCGGAATATTCACCGCGCCGGCCTCGTCTTTGGAAAGCACGAGAACGTCGAACACCGGCTTGCCGTCGGTGCCGAGAAGTGGCGCGCCGTTGGCCGCGTACGAAATGACATTGTCGTACACGACGGTTCGGCGAGGCGCATCCTTGGCGGCCGGGTCAAACCAGTATTTCGGTGGCCGGTTCGCATTGAACGGCGCCGGGTCGAGCCCGGTCGCCTTCTTGTACGCTTCACGCGTCTGGTAATAAGGGAACAGGTGCAGGCGTTCAAGCCCGAACCGGATCTCCGCATTGGCAGACATATGGGTAGGTACCTCCTATTCCCAAAATACCTGCCTAGGCAAGCGGATAAAGAGGTGTATTTGTTCAAATTGTTGAAAACAAATAAGAAATAAATTTCAAACTCTTGTGAACGATACTCCCAGCCGCGCGCAAATTCCTATTCGTCGTCTTCGGTGTTCACGAAATTGGACCCGAACGCTTGGACCAAGACGGAATCATCCAATGCGTAAGGACGCTTCTCAAAATTAATAATATCAATGGCATGCGACAAAACATCGCGCGGGTGGCAACGGCGTTTGGCCTTTCCGACCGTCCGATAGTGCCTGTCGAGGAACCGCTCCACCAAATCGCGTGGACACGTCAGTCCTTTGCCCTCGGCGAACTTCATGAAGATCTGAACAAATTCGTCTTCGCGCGGGCTTTTCAACAGCATTTTATATTGAATACGTCTCAGAAAGGCCTCGTCTCCAAGGGAAGACGGCTTCAAGTTCGACGAGAAAATCAGAAAGCACTCAAACGGCACCGTCATCTTTGCACCGTTGGTAAAGGTGAGGAAGTCGATCCGCCGTTCCATCGGCACGATCCAACGGTTCAGCACCTCGGCCGGCGTCACTTTTTGCCTGCCAAAGTCGTCGATCAGGTAAATCCCGTTGTTTGCTTTGAGTTGAAAGGGCGCCTCGTAGAACCTGCTGACCGGGTTGTAACTCAAATCCAACATCTTTAGATCGAGTTCACCGCCGCTAACAATAAACGGTCGCCGCGTCTTGAACCACCGGCCGTCGGCCCCTGAATCGACCGTGAACGCCGACAGGGTATCCTGCTGCTCCTCGATTGGGTGATGGTAGATCGGGTCGAACATCTGGATAATCATGCCCTGACACTCGATGGCATAGGGCACGTAGATCGGTGTTTCGTCGACGTTAAACAGCGCTTCGGCCAGGAAGGTCTTGCCATTTCCCGGCTGCCCGTAGATTAGGAACGACTTCCCCGCATTCACCGCCGGGCCGATCGCGTTCAGCAGTTCGTCGGTAACCGTCATGTGCTTGTACGCCTCGCGGAGCGCGGCCATCGTCAACCACCCGTCCCGCTGCTTCTGTAAGCGCACCATCTCGGTATACTGCGCGAGCGGCACCGGCACCTTGCCCGAATAGGCGCACTGGCCAATGTACTCCTTCGCCAAATCGCGCCCGTTCTCGGTCAGCATGAACTTCGACGAGATCGCGCCCATACCGAGCGAACTCTTCACGCCAATCAAATTCGCCCGCTTCATGTTCTCGATCAGCGCCTCGATCACGCTGAACTTCAGCCCTAGATCGCGCGCGAGTTCGCGGCCGACAACTTCTCCCTGATAGTACAGCGCCTTCAGGATTAACTGTTCAACCATCGACGCCGCAATCCCCGCTTCCTCCAGTGAAGCGGGTACGGCCGGCGCCGGCGGCAGATCCGGCTTGTCCTCAAACGCAACGGCATCATCCAAATTCACAAGGTCAGAAAACGGCATGTTGGGGTCTCGAATCATCTATCGTCCTCTCTTGGCCAAAACTCCATATCGGCGAGCTATCATGTGTCTTCGGGAGAAAATTCGAAATGTCCAGCACTCGCCGCAGCTTCCTCCAAACTTCAGGCGCAACGACCATGCTCGCCGCCGCCGCCCAGGCCCAGACGCCCAAGGGCGCCAACGACAAAATCAACGTCGCGTGTATCGGTCTCGGCATCATGGGTCAAGGCGACGTCGCCACCGCCGTCACCGTCCCCGGCGTTCGCTTGGCCGCTGTCGCCGATGTCTACGAAGGCCGCCTCACTAAGGCCAAGGAGATGTACGGCAAGGACATCTTCACCACCCGCGACTACCGCGAGATCCTCGCCCGCCCCGACATTGACGCCGTAATCGTCGCCGTACCCGACCACTGGCACCAGATCATGGCCTGCGACGCCATGAAGGCCGGCAAGGATGTCTACTGCCAGAAGCCCATGGTGCAAAAGGTCGAAGAAGGCGCCGCCGTGATTCAGACGCAAAACGAAACCAAGCGCATTCTCCAGGTCGGCAGCCAGCGCGCCAGTTCGATCCTCTACGCCAAAGCGCGCGAGGTCATCAAGCAGGGAATGATCGGCGACGTCCGTATGGTCGAGGCCTATTGGGACCGCAACTCCGCCCTTGGCGCCTGGCAGTATTCGATCCCGCCGGACGCCACGCCGCAAACCGTCGACTGGGACCGCTTCATCGGCCACGCGCCCAAGCGCCCGTTCGAACCGATCCGCATGTTCCGCTGGCGCAATTATCAGGACTACGGCACCGGCGTCGCCGGCGATCTCTACGTCCACCTGTTCACCGGTATTCACTATGTGATGGACTCCAACGGCCCCAACCGCATCATGTCCACCGGCGGACTCTATTACTGGAACGACGGCCGCGACGTGCCCGATCTCATGATGGGCATGTACGACTATCCCGAGACCAAGGCTCACAAAGCCTTCCATCTTGGCATCCGCCTCAACTTCGCGGCGGGCGGCGGCGACAGCTCCGGCTTCCGTTTCATTGGCACCGATGGAGTGCTCGATCTCGCCGTCGGCGGCGCGCTTGTGTTGAAGCGTAAGCCCAAGGACAGCGAGCCCGGCCACACCGCCAGCAACTTCTCCAAGGCCACCGCCGCCGAAATCGTTAAGCAGTATCAGACAAAGTACCCCGCACAAAAAGCTTCGGCTGACGGCATGCGCGCCAACAGCGAACAGCGCTGGGTGCTGCCTCCGGGCTACACCGAACAGTACGCGCACCACGAAAATTTCTTCAACGCCATCCGCTCACGCAAGCCCGTTATCGAAGACGCCGTCTTCGGCCTCCGCGCCGCCGGTCCCGCGCTGCTGTCCAACGTCAGCCACTTCACGCGCAAGACCGTCAACTGGGATCCCGAGACGATGGTGGTAAAGGGTTAGTCTCCGAAGCCGCGCGTTCCCTCTCGCGGCTTTTCAGCCGATATCTCCAGCGTCGAAATACTTGAATGGTGGCAACCCCAGTGTTTGCACGGCCTCGGCGTGACACCACTACGCAAAGCGCCGCGCAGTAGTGTCTAATATGAAGTGCCCGCAGTTTTGCAAGGAGGCCCGCGATGGAATGGTGGATATGGCTTAGCGCCGGTCTGTTACTGATGCTCGCCGAACTGCTCACGCCCGGTGGCTTCTACTTTCTCTTCTTCGGCATCGGCGCTTGCGCCGCCGCTATCGCCGCGCTACTCACCGATAACGCCATCGTTCAGGCCATCGTGTTCGCGTCGGTATCGATCGTAGCGGTTGCGGTCTTCCGCAAGCCGCTGCTTGAAAAATTGCAGAAGTCGAAAGCCTCGTCCGTCGATCAGATCGCCGGCGAAGTGGCAATCGCTTCGTCCGACATCGCGCCCGGCGAAATCGGTTCGGCCGAACTACGCGGTACGACCTGGAAGGCCCGCAACGCGGGCGGCGTGACGCTCAAGAGCGGCGCCCGCTGCGCCGTCGAAAAAGTCGACGGCCTCATGTTAATCGTCCGCTCGGAGTAACAAGGAGAACCCATGCCTGAATTGATCATCGCTGTTGTGCTGATCCTCGTCGTTCTGATTGTCATTGCCAAGACCGCCGTCGTCGTGCCTCAGCAGAGCGCCTTTGTCGTCGAACGCCTCGGCCGCTTCAGCGGCACCCTTGACGCCGGCTTCCATGTGCTGGTTCCCTTCGTCGACGTGATCCGCTATAAACACACGCTCAAGGAATTGGCCATCGACATCCCGGAGCAAATTTGCATCACCCGCGACAACGTGCAGGTCGCCGTCGACGGTGTGTTGTATCTCAAGGTGCTGAATCCCGAACGCGCTTCCTACGGCATTTCCGATTTCCGTTTTGCCATCATCCAACTCGCGCAAACCACGCTGCGCAGCGAGGTCGGCAAGATCGAACTCGACCGCACGTTCGAAGAGCGTACGACGATCAACATTTCCGTCGTCAGCGAACTCGACAAAGCCACCGAAGCCTGGGGCGTCAAGGTCATGCGCTACGAGATCAAGAACATTACGCCGCCGGCCGACATCCTTGGCGCCATGGAAAAGCAGATGCGCGCCGAGCGCGAAAAACGCGCCACGATTCTGAACTCCGAAGCCATCCGCGAAGCCGCCATCAACAAAGCCGAAGGCGAAAAGCAGATGGTCATCAAGGCGTCGGAAGCCAATCGCCAGCAGCAGATCAACGAGGCCGAAGGCGAGGCCAACGCCATCCGCACCATCGCCGAAGCGACCGCGCTAGGCATCGAACGCGTCGCCGCGGCCATCCAAAGCGCCGGTGGCCGCGACGCCGTGCAACTCCGCGTCGCCGAACAATGGATCGCCGAATTCGGCAAGATGGCAAAGGTCAACAACACGATGATCGTGCCCGCCAATCTCGCCGATCTATCCAGCATGATGGCGTCGGCGATGGCCGTGATGAAGCAGACCTCGCAGCCCGCGCCGCCGCCGCCGGTGCGCTAGCGGTTGCCGAAGCGCAGTCGCTCGTAGCAGTGATGACAGAGCAATTGGATGTCGAGCGCCGCTGAGTTTCCGTCGGTCCATTCGCCGTCTCGCTCGAACACCTCTTGGCATGAGCCGCACCACGCGTCCGGCCACCGATTGTCCTCCGACGGCTCGGCCGAATACCACTGCTGCGCGGGTGCATCTGCCAAGTGTGCGCAAACGAATGTCTCGAATCCCGAGCCATGATCGCCGCAATCTATCTCGCGGGCATTCGGGGCCTTCCGCTGTGCGCCATCCGCCCATGCGATCGCGGTCATTACGAAATAAACAAAGCCGTATTCAACCGGGCACCGATATGCGCCCACGGCGCCGAGCACTTCCGCCGCGACCGCCGTCAACTCCCAGCCCAGATATTCGTCGTCATCAAGCATTTCCGCCAACAGCGGCGAATAGGAATGTTGGCGGCCGAACTCCCGAACCTGTTCCATTTGCAGGGTCGCTCGTTCGGGAATATGCGCATTCGCCCAACCCCATTTCCAAGTGTTCGAATTCCGGCCGGTCGAGCCAACCATCTGCACATCGGCGACAACCCTCGGAACACCGCCCTGGGAAAACACCAATCGCGCCTCGGATAGGTCGAAATCATAGTGCTCCCAATTACCAATGGAATACTCGCGGTCGCAAGCATCGTTTTTGCGCTGCAGCGCGTGTACCGCCTCGTGCAGGTACTTCTCAAAGGTCTCCAAACCTAGATCCCAAACGCCTTCCGCAGCACCGCGTAACTCTTCGCCACCGCCGTCTGCGGCGTCTCCTTGCCCTCCATCTCCAGCGACACCCAGCCCTTGAATCCAGCGCCGCGCAGAATCTTCGCAATCCGCGGATAGTCCAGATCCAGCGTGTACCACTCCCCGCCGCCGTAGTAGGTCTTCGCCTGCACGATCGTCGCGTGCGGCGCCAACTGCGCCAGACCCTCGTACGGATCGCCCGGATAGTTCCCCGTGTCGACGTTGACGCCCAGCCACGGCGAATTCACCGCCTTGTAAATCGTCAGCAGATTCTCAACCTTCGTCGTCAAGCCCCAGTGGTTTTCAAGCGCCAGCATCACGCCCTCTTGCTCGCAAGTGCGAAGGCACTTTTGAATGCTGTCGATACACCAGTTGAAGGCGTCTTTATCGGTGTAGCCCGGCAGCGCCGGCTCATCGCCCTTCACTTTCATCAAGTCGTCGAACGACTTGATGGTCTTCCACCGTCCGGAATTCAAGCGCACGCAAGGGATCGAAAGCCGCGCCGCCAGTTGCAGGCACTTCACCGTGTGATCAATATGCTTCTGCCGCTCGGCCGCGTCGGGGCTGACGAAATCCTGATGGATCGACAGCATTGGGAACGACAACCCGCGCTCGAACGCCATCTTTTTCAATTTCCCGCAATACGCCGCGGTCTCCTCCGGCATCTGCCGGTGCAGAATCTCGACGCCGTCGAAACCCAATGAAGCCGCGTGCTCGATGACCTTCTCGATCGGATACCGTTCGGTTCGAAAGTGCCAGTAGCTGTAGGTCGATACGGCCAGAGGAATGCGTCCCGTGAACGGCTCGGCGGCGGGAGCGGGCATGGCGAGAGCGGCCGGGGAAGCGAGGACAGCGCGGCGGGAAATCATGATTTTTCTATTGTCGTCTATCGCGGCGGCCGTCTTACACCGATCAATTGTTCAGAGGACCGAGCGGCGTCCCGCTCCGGTCTGATAACCTGATTAGAATTACCCAACCATGAGTCATGCAGTAAAGGGGGTAACCCCGATCTCCACCAACCGGGAAGTGAACTGGATCACCGTCATCTTCCTTGCCTTCTTTCACACGGGCGCGCTGGCGGCCCCGTTCTACTTCGAATGGAAGTCCGTCGCGGTGATGGCGCTGCTCTATTGGATCACCATCGGTTGGGGCATCGGCATGGGCTACCATCGCCTGCATACCCACCGGTCCTACATCGTCCCGAAGTGGATCGAATATCTCTTCGCAATCTGCGGCACGATGACCCTCGAAGGCGGACCGATCTTCTGGGTTGCGACGCATCGCATTCACCACCAGAACTCCGACCAGGAGGGCGATCCCCATACGCCCCGCGACGGCAAGTGGTGGTCGCACATCGGCTGGATCATCTTCGGCGAAGCCAAGCACAATAAGACCGAACTGCTGGCCAAATTCACGCCCGATCTCGCCAAGGATCCCTTCTACCGCTGGCTGAATACCTGGCACTTCGTCCCGGTGACGATCTCCTCGATCCTCATCTGGTACTTTGGCGGCTTTTCAATGTTCCTCTGGGCCGTCTGCTTCCGCATCACACTCGGCCTCCACTCCACCTGGCTCGTTAACTCCGCCACCCACCTCTGGGGCGGACGCCGCTTCGACATCCGCGACGACTCCCGCAACTCCTGGTGGGTCGCGCTGCTCACCTTCGGCGAAGGCTGGCACAATAACCACCACGCGCATCCGAACTCGGCGCGGCACGGTTTGGCCTGGTACGAACTCGATATGACCTGGCTGCAAATCCGGGCCCTTGAACTGATCGGGCTCGCGAAGAAGGTCAAGGTTGCGACGGTGGATATGGAGTCGTCGCTGGCTCGTAAAGTCGCCTAAAACTTCTTCCGCATCAACCGGTCCAACCATCCGGCGCGGCGATTGAAGTCTTCCAGCATCCAGATGTCGCCCTTGGAGGCGTGTACGGACGTCAGAAAGCTTTTCCCATCCGGATGCAGGCTGAAGCCCCTGTATGGGAAATCGCCTTGTAGATCGGCAAAATCCAGCCCGGCGGGCGCGGGACCGAGGTCGCCCGCGGTCTGCTCACGGCCGTTTCCCACGTCGATCCTGCCGAGTAGCAAACGCCGATTCGCGGCGACTCGAATTCCATAGAGGGAATTGCCATCCTTGGCCCAGCCATACGTCAGCCATTGCTGATCGCTCAATGTCTTTTTCTGTTTCCCGTCCGGACTGGCCAGAACAAGCTTGTGGCCATCGTTCCATGCGATCCAGTCGCCCCGAGGCGACCATCGTACGGGGTTTGAATCGGACGCGTAAGAGACGAGTTCGGGTTCACGGTTAGCGCCAACGCGCATTTTCATGACGGCGGGCTTGCCCTGATGTAGAGAGTAGTAAGCCAGCCAATTCCCATCTGGAGACCAGACGGGGCCGCGCTGAAACACGCGATTCGGATCCTGGTACAACGCTGTCGGCGTTCCGCCGGCAAGCGGCGAAATCCAGATGTCGACCGTAGCGCCGATTGTGCGCCGGTACGCGACGCGGGAACCGTCGGGAGAGATTGCGCAATCCTGGAACAGCCATACGCTTTCGGCGAAATCCGCCGCGTTGGCGATCAACCGCTCCGAGTTGTCGCGCCGGTTGCGTAACCAAATCGTTGCAACACCGTCTCGATCCGACCCATAGGCAAATTGGACGCCATCGGGCGACCACGCCGGTGCAACCTCATTCCGGTCAGTGGCGAGCACCGGGATCGCGGCCCGGCCGTCGACGGGCACTTCGACCAGATCGTATCCCACTTCCCCGGCCTGGAAAACGACCTTGCGCCCGTCACGCGAGATCGAGTGATTTCTTTCTTGTGCTTCGCCTGGCGTTAGTTCGATTTCGCGCCCGCTTTGTAAATCTCGATTTCGAAGATGGCTGTTGGAAGTGGAATTGATGGTCCAGATGATATTGCTGTCGGATGCCCAGACGAAGCTTGCATTGAAGCCGCCCCAGCCATGATCGTGTGAGTGAATTCGCGGTTCGCTGCCATCCAGGGGAATCTCCCAAAACTCCGATCGCGGCGCGGCGCCGTTCATCAAGCCCAGTCTCCTGCCGTCCGGGCTAAATTGAATGCGGAACTGCCAACCCCAAGCCGCCCGCAGTTGAGCGACGGACGCTTGCGGAAACGGCCGCGGTGGGGCGCCGGGCGGAGAAGAGAGCATTACCGCATGACGGCCTTCCGGTTGCGCCGCTACGACCGCCATCGTCCTCCCGTCCGGCGAAAGAGCGGCCTGCTCGACGCCGTCCAAAATCAGCTCCCCTGCGCCTCCCGCAACCCCGATTGACCACAGGCTCCGCTTCTTGCCCGGGCGGCTGACGATGTAGTAAATCCGCGTGCCGTCGGGTGTCCACAGCGGATAGGAACACGAAGAGTCCTGGTGCGTAATCTGTGTCGCCGCGGGCGATCCGAGCTTCTTGATAAAGATCTGAAATACGCCGTCCACCTCGCCGGCATAGGCGATCCGCCCGCCGTCGGGCGAAAACGCCGGCATCGTTTGAATGCCGGCATCGGTTGCGATCGGAACATACCGCCCCGGAATCGCCGGCGCCTCAAGCCACAGCATCGCCAAAACGAACCCGGCGACTGGCGCCGCCGCAATGACGGGCGCGGTGCGCTTCGGCTTGACCGCTACGGCCGGCGCGCTTTCCGAAACAGGTTCGCGCCACTGCGTCAAATCGAGAAACAGATCCCGCGTCGATTCATACCGCTGCGCCGGCTCCTTTGCCAGGCAACGATCGATCACACGCCGCGCCGGTCCCCGCAACACCTCCGCCAGCGGCGCCGCGTCCTCGCGAATGATCGCGGCCAGCGTTTCGGCAATGGTCGATCTCTCAAACGCCTTGTGGCCCGAAAGCATTTCATGCACGATAAGCCCCAGCGAAAATTGGTCCGTCCGTCCATCGACATCCTCGCTGCCGCTTGCCTGTTCCGGGCTAATGTAGGACGCCGTACCCACAATCGTCCCTGGGTCGGTCAACGTCAAAGTCTCCGTCGCATCGCTCGGCGCGGGTGCGCGGCGGATCGATTTTGCGAGTCCAAAATCCAGGATCTTGACGCGGCCCTCCGCCGTCACCATGATGTTGTCCGGCTTTAGCCCCCATATC
>VFZQ01000018.1 GCA_016871135.1 Acidobacteriota bacterium
CTACCGCGTCGGTAAGCGTCTCAATTGGGACAACGCCAAGCACCAGTTTGATGACGCAGCCGCCAACAAGCTGATTTCGCGCGACTACCGCAAGCCCTACATAGTTCCCTCAAAGCCGTAATGTAATGTTATTCGTTTATAGCTACATTACGATTGTTACAATGTAGCTATAAGTCGTTATCCTCACATTACTATGCATCCGGCAGTAGTCAAGGGCCGCCTCGAAAGTGGCTTCTCGATGTGTCTCCGAGTGATCCGCGAGATGCACGCCGTGCTGCTCGAATCCCGCCGCGGTTCGCAACTTACCAGATGCTCGAATGCCTCGACAACTTCGAAAAGTTCCTGCATGAGGACCGAGCCGACCTGCCCGTCCTGGTCCAAGCCGCCATCGCCCACGTCCAGTTCGAATCGATCCATCCGTTCCTAGACGGCAACGGCGCCATTGGCCGCCTGCCGATCACGCTCTTCCTTTGCACACGCGGCGTTCTCACCGCCCCCCTCCTCTATTTGAGCCTTTACTTCAAGCGCAACCGTTCCCGCTACTACGAGTTATTGCAAAAAGTCCGAGAGGAAGGCGCCTGGGAGGAGTGGGTCCGGTTCTTTCTAACCGGTATAGCCGAATCGGCGGAAGACGCCATCTCGACCGCCAAACGTCTGATGGCTCTGCGCGCGGCCGACAAAGCAAAGGTCGCCGAACTCGGCCGCGCGACGCCAAACGCCATGCGGTTATACGAACTCGTCAGCCACCACCCGATCATCTCGATCCCGTTCGCGTCCAGGAAGTTGGAGCTTTCGCATCAAACCTGCTCGAAGCTTTTTCTGCACTTGGTCGCGATCGGGATCCTCAAAGGCGACGATCGCCAGCGAAGCCGCAACTTCCGTTACACGGCCTTCCTGGACATCATCTGCGAAGGGACGGAGCCGATTCGTCCGTAACCGCAGTACGCCGGCGTCGTCGACTCACCCAGCGTTCGGTAATCTATCGTCACTTCTTCGCCCTCTCGAATCGGAGCGAGCGCGAAGTATTCCCAATCGGTGTGACGCGCGTTCGGCCTGTCGGAATGATTCAAGAACCATCCGACATCGACGCAAGTAAAGCTCCGCGGGCAGTAGTACCCTTTGCCATCGTCACCTTCGACGCCATGAACCTGCAACAATCGTCGAGCCGCTTCCGACGGCGCCTCCGCCAGAAACCGCGTCTCGCCGTCAAACAACACAAGCCGCGTGCCCGCGTCGATGTCGTGATTCGCGAACACGCCGATACCGTGAATTGCCGAAACTCCGAGCCGAAAAGAAAACTCGTCCGTCTGTCTCATGCCCTACGCCAACACCCGCGCCGCCAACTTTCCGCGGATCACCGACGAGACCGTGTATCGCGCGAGCACCCCCTCCGGCATTGCCGACGCCCCCGAAATACTACCCAGGCAACCGACCTCACCGCACTGGCAATGAAACACATCCGCCATCTCCCACTCGGTCGCCGGATAGAAGAACCGCAGCTCGTCTCCTGGTTCGATATCGCGCAACGCCCGCAACTCGCCCGCGTCCACTTCAAACGAAACGTTCGGTTTGCAGGAGTGATTGACGTAACGAAGCTCGAACGGTTGTGGCTCCGCATGTTCCTCGGCGCCGCACTGCACCGTCCATTTGCTCGGGCTCGAACTCCGCTTCGCCCATGTCAGCGGACTCACCGTATCGCCTGCCTTCCAAGCGCGCCGCGCTACCAATCCCAGACCGAACGTGTTCTGCACAATCTCCCATGGGGGACGCCAACCCGGCGCGGTATTGTTCCACGCCAACCGGACAAACTCCGAAACGTGCTCGCCATACCGCTCGCGAATTTCAGGCAGCAGATGATCGCTGCCGGTGATCACGCGCCGGCACTCGGGGGCTCCGCAGCGGCATTCGAAGGACGCCATCGCCGGGCCGCAAAATGTTGCGTAATCGGCCGACAACTCCTCATCCGGACGAATCACACGCCGCGCGACGAGATCCAGCCCTTCAAGCCACGTGTTCGGATTGCACGAATGATTCAATGGTCGCCAGTCCTCGGGCTTGTCGCTCCACAAAACATGCAGTTCGCTGGTCAGCGGCCATGCGTACTGTTCAAACCACCGCCGTTTCATGCCGCGCCAATTCCGCTCCACCTGATGCCGCGAAGCCAGCACGTGCGACTCCTCTTCATACCGCACCGCGACCTCACCTTCGGCTATCGTGTGCCTCGCGAACATTCCGAATCCGTGGTCGCGCCGGTGGCGTATCTCCCACGGCCGGATCGCCCGATTGCGCCGCCGCAACGCGCATCGCAGCAGGTGTTCGACAAATCCGCGATGGCCTGCCGGATCGTTGGCCAGACTGAAGTCCGCGCCATCGAAGTCGGCCTCCGGATAGAACACGGCGCAGTTGGGACTGATCTCCAACAGGTAGATCTCGCCCGCCGCGTCGACGCGCAAATCGCACCGACCGTAGCCAGTCCCTCCAAGCGCCGCGAACGTCAGCGCCGACACCTCCCGCAACCGTTCCGCCAACTCTCCGTCGGCAACCATCCGCATGCCGATCTTAGCCTTCCACTTCAAATTGAAATGCTTGAACGTCTCGCCTTCTGGAAATAGAAACTCGACCGGCGGCAGCGCCCACGCCTCTTCGTTTACATCGCGCGGCTCGGTGACCAGTACCGAATACTCTACGCCTTCAATAAACTCTTCAATCAGCGCCGCGCCAAACTCATCGATTGTCCGGGCGACCTCTGCGCGGAGCGTCAACGCCGTGGTCACTCGCGAATTGGGCGAGATGCCCAGACTGGAATGCCCGTTTGGGTGTTTCACCAGCATCGGAAAACGCAGGTCGCGCAGCGCTCGCTCGGCGTCGTCGATCTCTCGCGCCATCACATAGGCCGGAAACCGCACGCCTACCGAATGACACGCCATCTTCATCGCCTCGCGCGTCGGATCGTAAAACGCGGAACCCGCTCCCGTGAATGCCGCGTTCATCCGTTCCAGTGCCTGCACTACCTCGATCCCCGGAGCGTCGTCCTCCCACGAACCGTCGCACAGGTTGATGATGACATCGAACCCGCTCCGAACAATTCCGGCCACTTGCCGCACCGCTGTCGTCTTCTGGATCTGAAAATTTTCGAACTCATGCTCACCCAGAAAGGGCGCTAGATCGCACTGCGAATCGTAGGGAACGAACGGCAGAGTCGAGTCGGCGTAGTGTGGATGAAGGATCGCGATTTTCATTTACGGAATAAACTTGCGGCAAGCTGACGCGCCGCACCGGCAAACGAACGATTCCCAGAAGATGCTTGAGAGTCCCTGATAGTCTACCGTCAGTGGCGTGCCTTTGGCGATGAAAATTTTCGCAATCAAATCGCTCCCTCGCGAAATCAAGTTGGGTTCGCAGCTATGGTCAATCGGCCGCCATTCCTTATCGCTGTTCGGCGGCCGCATCCGCAACCGCGTTTCATACGCCTCAACAACATCCCCGGCGTGAATGTCGCGCGCCGCGAACAGCCGGAAGCCGTTCGACCGGTCATGCCGCAACTCGACCTTCGAACATCGCCGCGCCGCGCATCGCAGCAGGTGCTCGAGAAATCCGCGATGCCCCGCAGGCTCGTTGGCGAGAATAAAATCGGCGCTCCCGAACAAGCCCTCCGGATAGAAGATCGAACAGTTTGGATTGATCTCGAGAAGATAGATCTCACCGGCGGCGTTCATCCGCAGATCGCACCGGCCGTAGCCCGTTCCCCCCAATGCCGCGAAAACCCGCGCGGCGGCCTCCGTGAGCGCGGCATCCTCAACCGGCGCCGTTTCCATCTGCTGGAACTCTTTCCACTTCAGATCGAAATGTTTGAACGACTCGCCCTCTGGAAAGCGAAACTCCACCGGCGTCAGCGCCCACGCAAGCTCGGCGGGCGTCCGTGCTTCCGCAACCAGCACGGTGAACTCGCGCCCTTCGATAAACTCCTCGATCAACGCACCGCCAAACTCCTCGGCCACCCGCGCGCACTCATTCCGTAATTCCCGCGAATCCGTCACCCGCGACTCACGCGTAATGCCTATGCTCGAATATCCGTTCGGGTGTTTCACAATCATCGGAAACCGCAGTTCGGCCAGCGCTCGCTCGACATCGTTGATCGCGTAGTTCGGATACAACACTCCCGCCGCGCGGCACGCCATCTTCATCGCCTCGCGCGAGGGATCGTAGAACGCCGAGCCCGCGCCCGTGAACGGGACGTTCAACCGCTCCAGCGCCTGTACCACTTCAACGCCCGCGCGATCTTCGTCCCACGCACCGTCGCAGAGATTGACGATGGCGTCGAAGCCTTGGCGCGCGATCTCGGCCACCTGTCGCACGGCGGTCGCTTTCTTAATTTCGAAATGCGCCCACTTGTGCGAAGGCAAATAGCGCGCCGGATCCGGGCGCGGATCGAGATCCTTGAATGGAACGTCGGAGCCCTCGAAGGACGAAGTCAAAACAGCGATTTTCATCTGCGCGTCAACCACCGAGTTTCGCGCCCGCCAACGCATCAAACTCGAAGTAGTTGCAGGTCAGTTCCTCACCCGCCGCGATATCGCGTGCAGCGACGTTGGAGCCGTCGTCGATCTCGATCACGTTAGGATCGGCGGAGTGATTCATGTGCCGCGCGTGATCGCCGCAAAGCACGATCGCGCCGTCGAGCGCGTATCCATATACCTTCAAAAACTCGCGCGTTGTGTGCGGCAGTGAATCTAATGCGGATGCCTCAACGACAACGTCGAGGCCCTCGTCAAACCGCCAAACCACCTCGCCCCGCGCGATCGCGCGCGCAGAGAAACAGCCAAGGCCGTGTAATGGACTCGAACGCAGTTCTGTCTTGACGCGAAGCAAGGCCCATCTTAACGCGACTACTAAAACGCGCCAAGTTTTTCGCCGGCCACCAGCACCGCATACGCTCCGATGATCCGCGCCTGACGCGGCACCGAGGACTCCTGCGCCTCCGTGTTTAAGCGCAACAAAGCCAGGCTATATTCGCCGCGCTTTATCATCGGCACCGCTTGCTCCACGGCCGTCGAGCGCGTCTCAAACCCGCCTATCCGCTCAGCTGTCGTTTCGATCGCGCACGCCGCCGGGCACCGCGATGCAGTTCCACCGAGCAGCACGAGGCCGGCCACGATGCCAGCCAATCCGTTTCTCATGCTTGCCTTCATACATCTATTTGGACGAGCGGACTTGCGATTTGTTTCCCTTGATTTTTGCCAAACTGCAAAACACCCATCGGACACACCGTGACGCAGATCCCACAGCCGATGCACGAACTGTTTGCATTGTTCAATTCTCGTTGCAGCATGGCAAATCGCATCACATCGATTCCAACTTGGCAGTTCCGCGTGCACTCGCCACATGCGATGCACTTGTCGTTTGCTGTGATCGCAAACCGGCTCCAACCTTTACGCGTAAACCACGCCGAGAAAAGCTCCATCATCTTCGCCAGCGGACACCAATACCGGCACCAAACCTTGCCGCCCAGAAACGGATACAGTCCCACCGGCAAGATGCCCACCAGCCACACATCGGCGAACAGGTGATAGTATTCCAGCCCCGTTTGCGCGGGCTTCGCCAGGACCTTGTAGACATCGCTTGCCACCAGCAGCAGCGTTACGACAACTGCCGCGCCCAGCACGATCAGATTCATCCCTTCTAGTCGGATCGCCGCCGCGCCCTTCGGCGCAAGATGCCGCCAGCGGTCGCCGAACGTTTCCGCCAACCCGCCGCAGCCGCAGATCCACGAACAGTACCGCTTGCCGTACAGCAGCACAAATACTGGAATAATCCCGAAGCTCAACAGCAGCCCCCAATAGATCCATACCTGATGCGGATTGCCGATAAACGTGTAAAAGAACAGCGGCCACGCATAGATCAGCCCGTACGATCGCCACAGGTTGTTCGTAAAGCTCGGATCGCGTGCCAGCGTCTCGCCTAGCCACTGATTCTCCACCGCAATCCGGAACAGAAACTCCGGAATCAAGAAAAAGAACAGCCACTGAAAACCGATCAACGACACATACCGCCAGATTTGAAACTTGTCGCGCCTGTCGATACCCCAGCGCTTCATCGCCTGAATGCCGAACACGGTCATCAGCGTTGTGTACAGCACGGTATACCAGAATGACCACCCGCGCCCGCCGAAGCTCACCAGCTTGTGTCCCCAGCCGGTAAACGGCCAAAACTCGTTATTGTCGCCGCCCTTGACACCGTAGATGAAGTAACTCGCCGCCAACGCCAGCGCCAAGAACGCCCAACGCCGCCAAGTCCATTCGTTCTCCAACTGCACGCCGATTTGTTTTAAGAACGCCGCGGGCGGGTCGGCCCCGATCAGCACAAACGCGCGGCCGTACGGCACGTGTTCGCCGTTCACAATCGCGTTCGCCTCTTCAAACGTGGTGACCTTCGACTCGCGCAACACGCGAAACTTCGAAAGCTTCGTCCGATTCGCCGCGAACAACCGGTGGAACTCGCGGCCCCTGTGCACAAGCGTCACGTCATTGCCGCTCTCCGCCAGGGCGGCCGCCGCTTCCACAGCGCTGTTGCCGCCGCCAACGACCAGAATTTTCTCCCCGTGAAAATGCGAGGGATTGTACAGACGATGATGCACGTTCGCGCGGTCTTCACCTGGTACGCCGAGCTTTCGCACGCTCCCGCGTTGCCCCGTCGCGACGACAACCCTCGCCGCCGAATACTCCCCCTTCGAAGTCGTCACGCGCAAAAAGCCGTCATGCTGCGCAAGTCCCGATACCTCTTCGCCCAACCGCACATCAAGCCGACGCGCCGCCTGGCCCCACTTCGCCAATAATTCCTCGCGCGTCGACTCCGCGAGCCACAACAGACCCGCAACCGGCCGTGACACGGGCTCATCGTAGACGATCTTCCCGATCGGAAACTCGGCAATCGTATTTGCTAGCGACGTCTTCTCAAAAACAGCCACTCGCAGTCCGCGCGCCTGCAACGCGAGCGCGCAATTCAGCCCCGCTGCACCCGAACCGGCGATCGCAACATCGAAGTCGACGTCGCTTCGCCGCTCCAATCCCGCTAGGTACTCGGCGAGCTGATGCCCCTGCTCCATCGCCAGTTTTACCACTGGCGCGCCAGCCAGATCGCCGACGATATGTACGCCCGGAACACTCGACTCGAAATGCCCGCCGATCTCCGGCCGGCGCGTGTCCATGTTCGCCGACTCCAGGATTTTTCTCAGCATGCCGCAAGTATTATCGCAGACTGTGTGAGAATAATTCCCCGCGGCGGCCACTATCTATGTACATGCGCCAGTTTGTATGGATCGGGGCCTTGGCTCTGGCCGCCAGCGCCGCGAGTGTCGGCGGCCGCGCCGACTATGTTGGCGGAACCTCGGCCGACTTCGACCGTCGCGTCTCCGGACGCCTCGTGACCGCCGGCGTCGAGACGCTTCAATTCGTCACAAAGGGCAAATCTGTCGCCATCGCCTACGACCGCATCCACACTCTCGAATACGGACAGAAGGTCGACCGCCGCTACGTCAGTGCCGTCCTCATATCGCCTTTGTTCCTGCTCGCTAGATCGCGCAAGCACTTTCTCACCCTCGGCTACAACGACTCCAGTGGCCGCGAGCAGGCTCTTATATTTCAGGTCGACAAATCCGACGTGCGCGCCGTTCTCGCGAGCCTCGAAGCGCGCACCGGCCGCAAAGTAACCTAACAGGATCAGGAAGCGCGAAAGGCTGGAAAAGGATGAGAGTTGTTCTCTGGCTTACGATTTCACTCGCCGCATTCGGGCAAGAAGACGCCGAACTGCTGAAGATCAAACGCGTCTTCGTAGAACGACTGCACGGCGGCGATACCGCGCAGCACTTCCGCGAAATGCTGATCAGTTCACTGCAAGCCACCAAGCTGTTCGTTATCACCGAGAACCCAGAGCGCGCCGACACGATACTCAAGGGCGCATCCGAAGACCTCGTCTACACGGAAACTTTCTCATCCAGCGAAGGCCTGCACGCTCGCACACAAATCGGTGGCTCGCGATCGACCGGCACAATCCGCGGCGCGTCCGGTCTCAGTGTCGGCGAGCAGGAGTCGACCCGTATCGCCGAGCGCAAACACGAAGCCTCCGCGTCGGTGCGCCTTGTGAACAAGGACGGCGACGTGATCTGGTCCACGACCCAGGAGTCGCAAGGCGCTAAATTCCGAGGCGCCAGCGCCGATGTCGCCGCCAAGATCACGCGTCAACTTGCCGACGATTTCACCCGCGCCCGTAAGACTGCTGCGTCGAAATCCTCACCCGTTTCCGCTGCGCCGTAGCGCCCGTCACGATCTTCACGTCCTGCCGCGCAACGCCGAAGTGCCCAGCCAAGAAGCCGCACAGCTCGTCGTTGGCGCGCCCGCCCTCCGGCGCCGACTTCAAGCGAATCTTCAGCGTGCCGTCCGCCATCTCACCCGCCATCTCGGCGCGTGCGCTACGCGGAATTACCTTCACGTTCAGCTCCACCGGAATGTATCCCCAATCTCAGTCCAACCGATCCGCTTCACCGCGCTACCCGCCGCCGTATGCAGCCGTTCCAACGGCTCATTCAGGGGTTCGTTACTCAAACGAAACGTCTTATGATGCACCGGCAGCACCATCTCCGCGCGCGCGTCGTTCGCCATTTGCCACGCCTGCTCCGGGTTGCAATGCACCCGGATCCACGGGTTGTACGCGCCGATCGGGAAAATCGCCAACTCCGGCCTTGCATTATTCGGCAGCTTGCGGAACGAATCGGTAAGCGCCGTATCGCCCGCGAACAACACTTGGCGGTTATTCACTTTGATCACGTAACCGTTGTAGCCGCGGTAGGTATCGGTCCGCATCCGCGCGCCCCAGTGGCTCACCTCGAACGCCGTAACTTCCGCGGCGCCGGCCTGCGTGTGCCGCCCCCACCCCAACTCGGTCACGCTTCCATAACGCTCTCCGCGAATTAGGTCCACCGTCGATGACGCCATCACTACGTGGGTGCCTTTACTCTCCAGCGCTCGCAGCGTTGGCACATCCATGTGATCCATGTGCGCATGCGAAAGCACAATCAGATCGATCTTCGGCAACGACGTCAAAATCATCGGCGTGTTGACCAGCCGCTTCACTCCCACGGTAATTGGCCCGATTCCAAGCCCCGCGTATTCGCTGAAAACGGGATCGGTCAAAACCGTCACGCCATCGATTTTCAGCAACACCGTCGAATGTCCCAGCCACGCCGCGCGCACGCCGCGATCCGGCCAGTTCGAAACATCCACTTGCTTCGGCGGCATCGCCACCGGACGCCCCCGCTCGGCCCACCATTGCTTGACGAAGCCCATCGGAATCAGGCGCGAACCCGCGACGACAGCCGCGCCTGCCGCTACCGCGCCCACTGCAACCGCCCGCCTTGTCCACTTACCAGCCACTGCCGAACCGCTCCTCGGTCCACGGGTCACCGTTCATGTGATACCCGTTGCGTTCCCAGAACCCCGCTTTATCGTCGGGCATCAATTCGATGCCCGCCAACCACTTCGCCGACTTCCACGCATACAGCCGCGGGATCACCAATCGAACCGGCCCGCCGTGTTCGATCGACAGCGGCTCACCGTTGTGATGTGTGCAAACCAGCGCGTCTTCGGCCAGGAACTCGTCCAGCGGTAAATTTGTCGTCCATCCGCCGTCGTAACCATATGCAAGCACGAACTTCGCCTCCGGCTTAACGCCGCCAGCCCGCTCCATCAAGTGCCGCGTCGACACCCCTTCCCACAAATTATCGAGTTTCGACCACCGCGTGACGCAATGAAAGTCCGAAAACACTTGCACGCGCGGCAACGCGTTGAACTGCTCCCAATCGAAATCGACGGGGTTGTTGACCAGTCCCAAAATCGACAACCGCCAATCGGCCGCCGTCACCCGTGGCGGCCCGAACGCGTCGAGGACCGGCCACTTTACCGTTAGCGATTGCCCTGGCGGAATCCGGTTCTCTCGCAGGGTGTCCGGCGAGATGATCACGCCCGCGGGTGGATTTTTCGTTTCCATGTTCGGTGTACTAATAGGATGCCAGACGCCGCTGTTAATCCAAAAGACGGTGCGGAGCTTGTATTCGTTCCAGCCGGCGAGTTTCAGTTCGGGTTGAACGATACCCAGGTCGCCGAAATCCGAGAACGGTTTCCGGGCACCGCCGCCGGCTACTTAGATTTGATGCGCCAAGAGCACCCCGTGACGCTTCCAGTCTTCCGGATCTACAAACATCCCGTCACCGTCGCACAGTATCGGGCGTTCTGCAAAGCGACAGACCGCTTCATGCCGGACTCCCCTGCGCACGTTTACGAATGGCCCCTGAAATGGACCGATCGTCACCCTGTGACCTATGTCGCCGACTGCGCGGCTTACGCCTCCTGGGCCGGCGGCACCCTTCCCGCCGAGCAACAGTGGGAAAAGGCGGCGCGTGGTATCGATGCCCGATTCTTCCCGTGGGGCAACGAATTCGATCCCGTAATGCTTCACAGTGCAATTGCGCCGCATCCGCAGTATCCGTCGACGCCCTGCCCCATCGGAGTATATCCACAAGCAGCCAGTCCATTCGGAATCGAAGACTGCTGTGGCAATGTCGCCGAGTGGACCTCGACACAGTGGAACAACGACCGCCTCGTACTCCGCGGATCGACCATGCACAACCTGCGGCGCGAGGCTCATTTAGTCACCGCGCGCGCACACGCCCGCGCCGGGGACTGCCTCAATCTGGTGGGCTTCCGCGTCGTTCTCGGTTGACGTGCTCCCGCCGCCAAACCGTTCTAACGCCGGATCGTGACCACAACCGGTGAGCTCTGCTCCGCGCGCGACAATGATCGCACCTGAATGACCGCCGGGCCGGGCAGCACATTTTCTGGAATCTGTGCAGAGATCTGCCCATCGGAGGTCTGAATCAGCGGCAGCGGCAACTCGTTCATCACGACGCAAGAGCCGCCCAGCACCGTCGGCGCCGGTATCGTATCGGCCGTCGCGGGATCCGCAAGCCGCGCACCGCTGACGGTGATAAACGATCCTGGGCGCAGATTCTGTGTACCGTCGGCGCTGTTGACGATGCCGCGATTGCCGGCCGTTATTTCCGGCCGCGGCGCGGTTCCGTTCGAGTAGATCGGGATCACGCTCAAACCGCTTACGCCAATCGAATACGCAGTGTTGTTCGAGTCCACCACGATTTGGCGTGGCGGCACGTTAACCCGGGCCGCGCCAAAGACGCTGAACTGCGGATTCTCGGGCGCTACCGCGACAACCGTTTCCGCGCCGGTCTGTATGTTGACCAGTTCCAGCGTTGCCCGCGCGTCGTCGCGCGTCGCGGCGTTGAGGTTTTGCCGCACCGGCGTCGTCATGCGCAGGAAGATGTTCTCATTCAGCGCCGTGACGCTAGCGACGTTGCGTTGGCCGTTCGAAACGATCGTCTGTGTCGGCGGCTGGCCCGGTGCTGCCGGCGGACCGAACTGCGTCACGCCCGGCCGTTCCGTGCCGCCAATCACGGCGAGACTCGGGCTGAGGATCAGTCCGTTCGCCAGAAAATAGGTGCCTTCTTTGCCGGCCGCGAGCGGGCCAAAGTATGAAACCGGCGCCTGGTCGTACAACTGTCGCGCCGCTGTGTAGGTATCGGCCAGCGCATCGTAGAGATACGCGTTGGAATTGCCGGCCATCGTCAGTACGAACTCGCCGCCCGGTGATGTCACCATTGAAATCGGTCCGCCAATCGTCACCGGTGTGACCGGATTGGCCGCGCGTACCGTCGCCGTATTGCCGATCAGCCGCCAGAAGCTCCCGTTCGACATCATGAACTGCAAACCCGAAAGCCCGTACGCCATCGCAAGCGGCCTCACCGGTGCCTGTTGACCGATGCGTGGAATCGGCGGGAAGTCGACGCTGCCGGTGACGCGCTGCGACTCTAGATCGACCACCGATATCGATTCCCCTCCGCTGTTGCCAACATAAAGCGTCTGCCCATCGGGCGTCATCGACAAGGAACGTGGAAACTGGCCTACGTTGATCGGGTCCATGAACCGCCGCCGCGCCGTGTCAAATACCTCAATTCGATTAAAGCCCGAGTTGGAGATATACAGCCGCTTGCGGGGCTCGTCGAGGACCATGTCCCACAGCCCTTCCTGATTGTTCAGCGTCACCGGCGTCGGGTAAATCACGCCGCGCTGGTCGCGCTGTCTAAAGTTCATGTACACGCGAATGACATTCGGGAAGTTGATCGCGTCCAGCGATTGCAGCGTGATATTGATCGCCGTGCCGCCGCCGCCGCCCGCGTTCGCAAACAAATTCGTTCCGGGTTGGCGGACAGCGCCGCTGCGGCCCGGTTCCATCGTGAATTGGATCGATGACGGCGCCAGGCCGCTCGATTGTTGCATCACCAGCGCTGTCGTCGTGTTCGGAATCGAATAGGTCAGCCGCCCTTTCCCGAGGTTGGCGATCCGAATCGAAGTGCGCGCGATCCCCTTGTTGCATTCGTCCAGCGCAAGAAATACCTGCGTGGTCTCCGGTTGCAGCAGAGGGAAATCGTACAGTTTGCCAATCGGCATGTACAGCAACCCGGATTCGGAAATCGCGAATACGTCGTTGCCGTCCTGCGTAATCGCCAACGCTCCGAGAATCGACTCTCGCAATCGCAGGCCCAATCGCACCCCTAGGTTTCCAGGGGTCGCGACGTAGAGGACGTTCGACACCGGCCGGGCCGTAGTCGCGGCCGTATTGAACGCTGCGTACAGAGTGGTTCCGTCCGGCGAATAAGCCGTGCCGCCGAGGTTGCGCTGAACGTTAAACCCTGGATTGCCAAACTGGGTAATGAAAAATGGCAGGCTCGCTGTCGACATCTGCGCCACCGCAGCCAAAGACGCCGTATCGTACAGCGTCGATCCCGCCATGAACTGGCTGCCATCCGGCGCCATGCTCAGGATCGTCGACTGACCGGTGACAGTGCGGTTGCGGATGACCGTCCCTGACGCAACCTCGTAAACGAACAACGTCGTCTGCGCGGTGTTGGCGTTCTGATTGATCGCCACCATCCCGATAATAAAGTTGCCGTCCGGCGTCGTGAGCAGGCGGCCCGGAAACGCCGTGGCCGGCCGGCCCGCGAAGACCGCCGGAAGCGGATTCGGCGTATTGATCGGCGGCGGTGACGGCACTGCGAACACCTGCTGGCCTGTGGTCTGCATTCGGTCAAACAACAACAACGTGTTCAACTGATTTCCCGGTCCGGCGCCTTGCGTCGTGATCAGCACCCGGCCGTCGTTGCCCACCGCGACACCTTCGGGTTTCGCCGGCAGGCTAATGGTATTCGTCACATTCATCGTGCCCGCGTCGATGACCGAAAGGCTCGCGCTCTGCGTATTGGTCACGTACAAAAATGCCTTGTCGGGCGATAGCGCCGCCGCGATCGGGAAATTTCCCACGGTAACGCGGCTCAGCACTTTGCGCTCGGCGAGGCTGATCACATCCACTCGGTTCGCCGCGGAATTGACCGAATAAATCCGGCCGCGCACCTCGTCCACGACAATATCGGCGGGCGTCCCGCCCAGGTTGATGACTTCGCCAAACGTGGCCGCGCCCGTCGTTGTCTGCGAAAAGGCGGACGGCGCGAGCAGTGCCACGAAGGCGATCCGGAAAAGTTTCGATTGCAGGAACATGGCCAATCCGTTAGTCTAACCCTTACGCGTCCGGAAAGTTCTCACTCCCCGCAACAATTCCGGCGACTAAGTGTTAAACAGGAGTATCTGACCACAGTGCCGACCAAGCTGTTGATCCGGAACACGGACCGCCAGACCGAACTGGCCAACGCCGCCGACATCGCCGACACAAGTCAGAAACGACGAACTGGATTGCTCAAACACCACAGCCTCGAACCTGGCCACGGCCTCTGGATCGTACCCTGCGAAGCCGTACATACCTTCGGCATGAAATTTCCCATCGACGTGCTTTACCTGAGCAAACAAAAGAAGGTGCTAAAGATCCGCGACAACATGAAACGGTCTCGGATGTCGATCTGCCTGCGCGCCCATTCGGTTCTGGAACTCCCGGCCGGCTTCGCGGCCCAAACGAGCACGCAAGTTGGAGATCAGCTAGAATTCATCAAACGGGTAGAAAACTCCTGATGAAGAACTTGGTCCTACTGTTGGCCCTTCTCGCGATCGGTGCGTGCACCCGTTCGCCGAAGCAGGCGCGCGCCACGATTCCATCGACCGGTCTGCCGCCGATGATGCACAAGCAGGTGCTAAACGCAGTCGACGCGGGCGAAGGAAATCCCCGCGTTCGTGAACTCCGCGATGCCGTTGCCGCCAAGCCGAACAATGTCCGCGCCCGTGTCGATCTCGCCACCGAATATGGCCGCACCGGTTACCCGGAACTCGAATTGGAGCACCTCCGCCTCGCCGCCGAGCGCTTTCCCGATTCCGAGGTCGCTGTCCGCTACGCCGCCCGCGCTTTGGTCCGCGCCGATCGCGCCGCCGAAGCCGCCCGCCGCTTGACCGCCTTTATCTCCGCCCATGAAAAGGTCTCGGCCGCCTTGCTCTCCTGGGCCGGTATCGCGCTCGATCAACAATTCCGTTGGACCGAAGGCGAGAAGATGCACCGCCGCGCCGTCGACCGCGCCGGTTGGCGCGATGAACTTCACAATAACCTCGGCTACAACCTGCTCATGCAAGGCCGCAAACAGGAAGCCGCCGAGTCCTTCCGCAAGGCCATCTCGCTTAACGCCGCTTCCGAGACCGCTCGCAATAATCTCGGGATCGCCGTTGCCGATCATCCCGAGGAAGCCCTCGCGCAATTCCGCCAAGCCTCGTCGGACTTGGGGGTCGCCCACAACAATCTCGCCTCGTACCTCTATGACAAAGGCGATCTCGGCGGCGCCCGCAAGGAACTCGAACTGGCGCTCGAGTACCGCAAGGACATGCCGCAAATTCTCGACAACCTGCGCAAAGTCGCATCGGCCGATGGAAAGCCCGTCACGATCGCGCGCAAGGACCATCACTCGTTTTGGAAATCGGTCGGCCGGGGCGTTAAGCTATTCTTTGTCCCGGAAGACGCTAAGAAATCAACCGGGCTGGCCGAGGCCGCCCGCTAACACAAGCAAGGAGTTCACATGTTGCAATCAATCGTCAATCGGATGTGGCGCGATGAGCGAGGCCAGGATCTCGTTGAATACGCGCTGATCGTCGCCGCCGTCGGTCTCGCGCTCATTACCACCGTCAATCAGCTCTCCACCGCCGTCGTTTCGCTCTATTCGAGCATCACGCAGGGCCTGACCTCGATCGGCGCCACCGGCCAGTAGCCGTAAGAGAATCTCGATGGAGCCGCGCTCGGCGCCGGGCAGCGTCCGCCTTTTTCTGCCGGACCTCGCCTTGGCGCTGAGTCTGTTCGCGGCCCTGTATGCCTTGGTCTTTTACAACGCGCCGGAGCAACTGTATCGCGACTCCGACGCGGGCTGGCACATCGTAACCGGGGAGCGAATCGCGGATCGCGGCGCCGTGCCGCGTGTCGACGAATACTCGTTCTCAAAACCCGGCGGCGCGTGGTTCGCCTGGGAGTGGGCGGCCGATGTCGCGATGGGCCTCGTACACAAACAAGCCGGCCTGCGCGGCGTCGCGCTCCTCTACATCGCCGCGATCGCCTTCTCGGCGTGGCTTTGGGTGCGCCTCTCGTTCGTTTGCGGAGCCAACTTCTTCGCCATCTGCTTGCTCGCTTCGCCTATGCTCACGACAGCGCAGCTGCACTGGCTCGCGCGCCCGCACGTCTTCGGCTGGGTGCTGGTTCTAACCGCGCTCACGCTGCTCGAACGCGCGCGAATGAATGTACCGTGGGCCTTCTTCATCGGGGTGCTCTGGGCCAATGTCCACGGTTCTTTCTTTCTACTCCCCATTTTCTGCATTTTCTACGGCGCGCGCGCCGCCGCGGGCGCCGCCGTTGTTGCGAGTTTCATCAATCCTTACGGCTGGGAACTCCACCGCCATCTCTTCGACTACCTTCGCAACACCGAGCTCCTTAGCCGCGTCGCCGAGTTTCAGAGCTTCAACTTCCATAGCGAAGGCGCCTGGCAGGTCGGAGTCGTTTTGCTCCTTGGCATAATCGGTTTTGTCTGCGCCCTCGCCGCTGGCCAGTGGTCGCGCGCGCTGACGTTGCTGTTGCTCTCGGCGATGGCCCTTCGCACCGCCCGAGGCCTTCCCGTTCTCGCAATGGCCGGACTCCCGCTCGCCGCCGGTGCGATCTCGACCGCCCTCAAAACATGGCGTCTGGTGCCCCCTTTCGTCCGCCGCGCGCTCAAATACGGCGATCGCCTCGGCGCTCTACAAGCACCGTTAAAAGGCACCGTCTCCGGCCTCGTGTGCTTCGCGCTCCTCGCCCTCGCCGTTCTCGGTTCTCGCGCCGGCTTTCCAGCGAAGGAGTTCCCCGTCGCCGCCGTCGAACATCTCCCCGAAGGCGCGCGGCTATTGGCCCCTGACAAGTATGGTGGGTACCTCATCTACCGCTTCAAGGGCGCGCGCCAAGTCTACTTCGACGGCCGCAGCGACTATTACGGCGCAGCCTTCATGAAGGAGTTTGTCGACCTCGTCGAAGTCCGTGCTGGTTATGAAGACATCGTAACGAAATACGGCTTCACGCACGCACTTCTTCCCCCCCGCTATTCCCTGATTCCCGCACTGGAAAAATCGGGCTGGAGCCGCTTGTATGCAGATGAAACTTCAGTACTTTTGCAACGGAACTTTTAGGGGTATGCTGTGTTGGTACCATATCAGGATCTCCCCCGTGTCCACGCTCCCGCTCGACTTGTGTCTTCTCGAAGGTAAGGAATCGTAATGGATCGCCAGAAGCTACTTATGATCTTCGGCGGCGCGTTCGCCGCCGCCGCGCTGCTGACATGGTTCCTATACGCGCAGACGGTCGCGCCGAAAAAGGACAAGATGGTCACCGTCGTCGCCGCCGCGGCCGATCTTCCCGCCGGCACGCGCCTCCAAAAAGTTCACCTCAAAAGGATTTCAGTCATCGAGAACATTCGGCCCAAAGGCGCTCTCGCTGACGAAGCGATGGCTCTCGACCGCTCTCTGCTGTTTCCCGTCACACAGAACGAACCGATCCTGAGCAACCGCGTTTCCAGCGTCACCGGCGCCGACGGCGTCGCCTCTCTCATCGAGCCCGGCAAACGCGCCGTGTCCGTCTCAGTTGCCGATTCCGCTAGTGCAGGCGGCTTGATCCAGCCCCGATCGCATGTCGATGTTCTCTTCACGAAAACCGGTTCGATGGCCGAGGCCGTGACGACAACGGTTCTCGAAGACGTCACGGTTCTCTCGATCGGCCGCACCGTTGAAGCCCAAACCGCAGTTCCCACAACGGGCGGCGCCGCGGCGCCCACCGCCACGCCCTCTACCGGCAATCGTTCCGTCACGCTGCTCGTAACACCGGAGCAGGCGCGGGTGGTGGAACTCGCGAAGAATCAAGGCAAAATCAGTTTGGCGCTCCGCAATCCGAAAGACCAGTCGAAATCCGAAGAAGTGTTATCGGTCACTTCGGAAACCATCGACCCGGGCTTGTTCGTCCGCACCGCGAAAGCGCGGGCGATGTCGGGCGGCCGAATGCCGTCGCGCGCTCTGCTGAATATGCCGAATTTGAAAGACGACAAAGCGTGGGCCGCGCTGATCGCGGAGGATCCAGCGCAAAAGCCACCGGCGCCCCCCAAGCCGGTTGAGAAAAAAGAGCCCCCCAAGCCGCGCGCCATTATCGACGTGTTCCGCGGCGATCGCCACGTACAAGAAACCTTCCAGGAATAGAGTCCGATCTTCCCCATGAAAAATTCTCGTCTTTCGTTTTGGCCGGCTACGCTGCTCGCGGCGATGTCGGCCGTTGTGTCTTTTTCGCAAACCGCGCCGCCGCGCGAGATCACTCTGGTCCTGGGCCGTGGCGAACTTTTTCAGTTCGACAACGACGTCCGCACCGTCGCCGCCTCCGAACCGAAGGTCGCCGACGTGGCCGTCGTCTCGCCGCGTGAAGTCATGATCAATGCAAAGGGGTTAGGGAAGGCCACCGTCGTGATCTGGGAGACGGGTGGAACGCCGCGCCGATTCAACGTTACGGTCAACGCCGACATGACCGAATTCGATTCGGTCAGGAAGGCCGTCTCGTCCGCCATCACCGGCGGCTCTGTCGCTGTAACCGGCAACACCGAGACCATTGTCCTGACAGGTTCGGCCGACTCCGCTGCCGCTTCGAAGAAGGCCGAAGCGCTTGCTTCCACATACGCAAAGCGCGTCGTCAACATGATCCAAACCCCGCGGCCCGCCGAACTCCGCCAGGTCATGCTCGAGGTAAAGTTCGCCGCTATCGACCGTATCGCCATGCAGGAGGTCGGTTTTAACTACTTCAGTAGAAACGACCGGATGCTCGGTCAGTTGTCCACTCAACAGTTCTCCACGCCGCGCTTCAGCCAGTTGCAGTTCCAGAATCAGGAATTCAGCAACTCCACCCTAAACTTCGCCGACCTCCTGAACATGTTCGTCTTCCGGCCTGATCTCAACATCGGCGCCACGATCCGTGCGCTGCAAGCCCGCAACCTCCTGCAGATTCTCGCCGAACCGAATTTGATCGCGCTCGAAGGCAAGGAAGCCAGCTTTCTCGCTGGCGGTGAATTCCCGTTCCCGACCTTAACGGCCACTTCCACCGGTGGCGCCACCGCGCCCGTCGTCACCGTACAGTTTAAGAAGTTCGGCGTCCAACTCGACTTCAAACCGGAAGTCACCGACGATGGCAAAATTCATTTGAAATTGCGTCCCTCCGTAAGTTCTCTCGACTACGCTAACGCCGTTACGCTCCAAGGTTTTCTGATTCCCGCCATTGCCAACAGGTACGCCGAGACCGAAGCGATCTTGAACGACGGCGAGAGCTTCGCGGTCGCCGGCCTGCTCGATAACCGAGTCGTCGAAACCATGTCGCGCGTTAAGTGGCTCGGCGATGTGCCCATCGTCGGCCAACTCTTCCGCAGTCGCTCCACGAAAAAGACCGCCGAAGAGTTGCTGGTCGTAATTACGCCGCGCTTCGTGAAGCCGGTGCCGGCCGATCAGAAGCCGCACATGCCCGAATGGGTATCGGACTTCCTCCCCTCCGTGCCCGACGACAAGGGCGCAGGTGCGAAAAAGCGCAAGCCCGCCGGAAAGGACGCGGCGAAGCCGGAATTTATTGGACCGCGTGGACACCAGGAACCCAAGTAACGCGATGCCGGTCGGACGCAATCCGCGCCAAGTGCGTGGAAGTGTGTCTTTTCAGCTGATCGTCCTGCTTGTGCCCGTCTTCTTTGGCCTCATCGGATTCGCCGTCGACCTCGGCC
>VFZQ01000019.1 GCA_016871135.1 Acidobacteriota bacterium
ACTCGACATTCTCGCGCACGGTCTTCTTGAAGCCGGTCGCTTCGACTTCAACCGCGTATTTGCCGGGAATCAAGAACGGAATCGAGTAGCGGCCCGCATCGTTGGTGACGGCATCGGCGGCGGCTTTCGTCGCGGTGTTGATGGCGCGAACGCGTGCGCCGGCGACAGAAGCGCCCTGTGGATCAGCGACGAGGCCGGTGAGGCTGGCGCGGAAATCCTGCGCGGCGAGGGCGAGCGTGAAGAAAGCGAGTAGCCAGCGGGTCATGCGAAGAATGCTAGCAGAAATTAAGATAGTCGTAATGGTCCGAGCACTCCTCCTTTCCACCGCGGCCTTGTTTGCGCAGAGCGATGTCAATGCGTTGCTGCGCGCGCGGTGTGCGGGGTGTCATGGCGCTGCGGCGCCGGGCGGGCTGAATGTGCTCGACGCGGCGAGCGTGGAGAGCAACGCGGCGCGGATTGTCGAAGCCGTTTCAGCGGGGCGAATGCCCAAGGGCGGGCGGGCGCTGGGCTCAACGGAACTAGCGGTTGTGCGGGATGGATTGGCGGCGAAGATGTGGTGGTCGCTGCGGCCGCTGCAAGCGGCGGAAAAGGGCTCGATTGACGGATTCATTCGGGCGGAATTGGCGCGCAAGAATTTAGCACCGTCGCCGGAAGCCGATCGGCGCACGCTGCTGCGGCGCGTTTCGTTCGATCTGCACGGGCTTCCGCCGACGCCCGAAGAGGTCCGCGCGTTCGAAAACGATCGCGCGCCGGATGCGTATGCGAGAGTTGTTGACCGGCTGCTCGCGTCGCCCCGCTACGGCGAACGCTGGGCGCGGCACTGGCTTGACGTTGTGCATTACGGCGAGTCGCACGGTTACGACAAAGACAAGCCGCGCGACAACGCGTGGCCGTATCGGGACTGGGTCATAAACGCTCTGAACAGCGATATGCCCTACACTCGTTTCGTCGAGCAGCAACTGGCCTCGGACGTGTTGCATCGCGACGACCCGCGCGCTGCGCCCGCGCTTGGTTTTCTGGCCGCGGGCCCGTGGGACTTCGTCGGTCATCAGGAGTTGCGCGAGGGCACGACCGACAAAATGCAGACGCGGTTGCTCGATCGCGACGACATTGTCGCGCAGACGATGTCCACGTTCGTCAGCATGACCGCTCACTGCGCGCGCTGCCACAATCACAAGTTCGATCCGATTCCGCAGATCGACTACTACCGCTTGCAGGCCGTGTTCGCGGGTGTCGACCGCGCCGATCGCCCTTACGACGATGACGCCGCCGTGTACGCCAGGCGCCTCTCGCTGCTCGAGCGCAAACGTGAGGCGCAGCGCAAACTGCAACCGCTGCTCGACAAGGTCGAGTTTGCCTCGAGCCCCGCGTTGATCGAAGTCGACGACCGCATCCGCGACGCGCGTTCACTCATCACGCATATCGGCGAGCCGAAGACGCCCGCCGACGCCGCCGAGAAGAAGACGCTGCAAGGGCGCGTTGAACGCGATACCGTGCTGCGGAAACAGTTGGTTGACGCGTTAGTTGGCGAGGCGACCTACGCCACCATCGCGGAAGGGCAAGCGGAAGTGAAATGGATTACCGGCGAGATCAACGCGCTGCCGAAGCCTCTTCACGTCTACGCCGGCACAAGCCTGTTCGACCGCATCGGCAATTTTCGCCCGGCGCTCGAACCGCGCCCGGTACATCTGCTGGGAAGAGGCAGCGTGTCGTCGCCGGGCGATCTGGTCGAAGCCGGCGCGCTGTCGTGCCTGCCGTCGGTCCGTTTCGAAAGGGCCTCGGACGAAGGAGCGCGCCGCGCCGCGCTCGCGCGTTGGATCACCGCGAAGGACAACGTGCTGACGTGGCGTTCGATCGTCAATCGCGTGTGGCACTATCATTTCGGCGCGGGTCTGGTCGATACGCCCAGTGACTTCGGCCGCATGGGCGGCAAGCCTTCACATCCGGAACTGCTCGACTGGCTCGCGGTGTGGTTTCGCGATCACGCGCGTGGTTCGCTGAAGGAACTGCATCGGGCGATCGTGATGTCGGCGGCGTACAAACAGTCGTCGGCGAATCGCGAAGACGCCGCGAAGATCGACGCCGATAACCGGTTGCTGTGGCGCATGAATCGCGGGCGGCTTGATGCGGAGAGTGTGCGCGATGCGGTACTGCAAACCTCCGGGAAACTCGATCTCACGATGGGCGGGCCCAGCGTGCGGATGTTCTGGTTCAAGAACGATCACTCGCCGATTTACGATTACGCGCGATTCGATCCCGCGACGCCCGGCGCCAGTCGCCGCAGCATCTATCGCTTCATTGTGCGCAGCGTCGCCGATCCGTTTATGGACCGCCTCGATTGCCCGGATCCTTCGATGCTTGCACCGAAACGTTCGACGACGCTGACCGCGATTCAGGCGCTTGCGTTATGGAACAACCCGTTCATGATTCGGATGTCGACGGAGTTGGCCGAACGCGCCAAGACTGTGGATGCGGCCGTCGAATTGGCCTGGCAGCGCAAGCCTTCGAACACGGAGCGCGCTTTCTTCGAACACCATGTGAGCAAGCACGGACTGGCCAGTCTGGCGCGGCTGCTCTTCAACACGAACGAATTTCTTTTTGTGGACTAACCGCCAATGACACGACGCAATTTTCTCTGGCAATACGGCGGCGGACTGGGCGGCATCGCGCTAGCGCACATGAGCGCCGCGACGCATCATACGCCGAAGGCGAAACGCGTCGTGCAGTTCTTCATGTCGGGTGCGGCCAGCCAGTGCGATTCGTTCGATTACAAGCCGATGCTGCAAAAGAAGGCCGGGGAGAAATGGGATCCCGGCGAGAAGGTCGAACTATTCCAAAGCAACCCCGGTGTCGTGATGCCGTGCCCGTGGGAGTGGCGGCAATACGGGCAGAGCGGCAAGTGGATCAGCGGCCTGTTTCCGCATGTAGCCACTTGCGCCGACGACGTTGCGTTCGTGCATTCGTTGCTCTCGAAGTCCAATGTCCATGGGCCCGCGACGTTTCTGCAGAGCACCGGCTTTATTCTGCCCGGCTTCCCGAGTGCAGGGTCGTGGGTGTCCTACGCGCTCGGTTCGATGAACGAAAATCTGCCGGTGTTCGTCGTGCTGCCCGACAACCGCGGCGTGCCGCCGAACGGCCCCGCGAACTGGTCTTCCGGTTTTCTGCCCGCCGCGCATCAGGCGACGTCGATTCGCGTCGGCAGCGCCAACCCGATTCACGATCTGTTCGCGCCCGAGGGCAGCTTCGTTACGGCGTCGAGTGAAATGGATGGACTTGCGTTGCTCGAGAAGGTCAACCGGGAACATCTCGCTTCGCGCACCGAGGATTCGCGGCTCGACGCGCGCATTAAGTCGTATGAGATGGCTGCGCGATTGCAGCTTTCGGCGCCGGAAGTTCTCCGCGTCGATGGCGAATCCGATGCAACGAAGAAGTTGTATGGCCTTGACGATCCGATCACCGAAGAGATGGGCCGGCGCTGCCTGGTCGCGCGCCGTCTGCTCGAACGCGGGGTGCGCTTCGTGCAGTTGTGGAGCGGCGCCGACAACGGTTTTCCGCGCCGCAACTGGGACAGTCACGAGCATCTTGCCAAAGACCACTGGGAGATGGCGGTCGCCATTGACAAGCCGATCGCCGCGCTGATGAAGGATCTTAAAGCGCGCGGCCTTTTCGACGACACCATCGTTCATTGGACGACCGAGTTCGGTCGCATGCCGTGCAGCCAGGGCAGCAAGGGCCGCGACCACAATCCGTTCGGCTTTACCAACTGGCTCGCGGGCGGCGGGATCAAAGGCGGCACTTCTTACGGCGCGACCGATGAGTGGTCCTACAAGGCCGTCGATAATCCTTGCTACGGCTACGACGTGCATGCGACCATGCTGCATCTGCTCGGCATCGATCACACTCGGCTGACGTACCGGCACAATGGCATCGATCGCCGGCTGACCGATGTGCACGGCAACGTGCTGCGCGAGATCGTCGCCTAGCTACTTCTTGCGCGTGCTGCGCACAAGGATCACCATTGTGTTCTGCTCGCCGATCGGAAGATCGTGTACCTCGAATCGATGCGAGTCCGCGGATTCGAAACGCCAAAGGTACTTCACCATCTTGTCGTGCTCGCCCGTCAGATATTCGTCCAGCGTGCCGTACATGATGAGCGCCTTGCCATCGCGCGTCATGTCGCCCTCGGCCGTATTCATCGCTGTGTCGATGGTGTTAAACGTCACCATGCGGTAGCTCATTTTGAAGTTGTCGTAGCCGATGATCATCCGCGACTCCATCGGTCTGCCCATCATCTGCCCGGAAAGTTTGCACTCGATAAATCGCCCCGTCAGCGCCCAGTCGCATTTTTGTTCGCCCATCTCCGGCTTGCCTTCTTTGCCTGCCATTACGAAGCGCTGATCGACCGTCCACGTGCCGAGGAACTTCTCCAACGCTTTGTGTCCCGCGCCGGGTTCGGTGAACTTCTTCGCCTTGGCCATCATCGCGGCCATATCGACTTTGTCTTGCGCTGCCAGCGCCATTGTCATCGCAACTATTGCGAATCTCATCGAACTGTCTCCTTTAGCACCATGTATTTCAACTGCAACGATCCCTCGGGCCGCTCGACCCAATTCGTCCAACTCGCGACCGGCCACACGCAGCCGAGCAGCAGCAGCGCACAGCCCGCCACGGACCACGTTCGCCGCGGTTCCCGTATCAACGTCAATCGTTCGGTCAACGGAGCGCGCGGGTCCGCGAACGCAAGCGCGGGCCGCGGCAATTGTGTAGCCGCCCGCGCGGCAAACTTCGCGAGCGCCATGCGATACGCCCCAGCGTCGTAGTCTCCACCGCTCCGTGCGTCGTCGTCACAACACATTTCGCGAATCGCCTGCATTCGATACGCTGCGTACCACACCAGCGGATGAAACCAATAACAGACCACCAGCGCCGACCACGCGAGCGCGCGCCATGCATCTTTCCGGCGCAGGTGCGACATCTCGTGCTGAAACGCTTGTTCTTGTTCGGCCTCGCTCAGGCCTTCCGTATCCGCGGGCCAATACAGCGCGCCTCCTGCGAGCAACGGACTTGCGATCGCGTTCGTTCGATACACCTGGACGCCACGTGCCGACATCGCTTCGTCCAACCGCGCTCCACGACGTAGTTTCATCACCGCCGCCAGCGTTCTGGCGGACATGGTAATCGCAAACGCCGCCGCGCCCCAGCCCCAAACCGCGAATAGCCACTCGCCATCGACATCCACACGCGGCAACACGCCGAACGCCGACGAAGCCGGGGCGGGCAGCAGCAGTTTTAATGCCGCCACGATCCAGATACACGCCCGCAGCCGCGGTGATGTGGTGCGAGGCAAGAGGAGTTCCAGCAGCGCCGCGGCCAACAGCAACGGGGTCGCTTGTAGCGCATGGGTGACGACGAAATTCACCGGCGTTTCTCCTGCTCGGCGAGCAGCTGCTGGACGGTGGCCAGATCTTTTTTCGATAACTTCCGCCCGCCCAGCAGATGTTGAAACAGTCCGCCCAGCGCGCCGTCGAAAACGCGCTCAACCAGCGTCGACGTCGCTAGCGCACGCGCGGCCTCTTGCGGGATCGCCGCGCGGAAAACGTTTTGCTTACCGTCGCGAACCGATTCCAGCGCGCCCTTTTCCACTAGACGCGTCATCATCGTTTTGACCGTCGAGTAAGCCCACTCGGTCTCGGCGGCAAGCGCGGTGTGTACGTCGCGGGCGGTGGTCGAGGGGTGTCGCCACACCTCGCTCATCACACGCCATTCCGCGTCGGAGAGATGCACGAATCCAATCTGCCACAGTTGTAGCAGGTTGTCAAGCTAAAGTTGGCAGATTGGCGCGGGCCCAGTCGATGCAGCGCTGATTCAGTTGATCTTCGAGCGCCAGCACCTGCTGCGGCGTCAGCCCCGAGGTGCGCGGCAGCGGCTTTGGCGGCGGATTCTTGCGGATCCAATCGAGCAGCATGGCCAGATCGCGCGGCGGCACCGGGCTCTTCTCGTCGTAGACCTTCCAATACGGCTCGGTGAAGATGGGGACCTTCAGCGGGTCGCGCGTCAACATCTCAAGCTGGAAGAGCATCTTCGGGTTGAGCTTCTGCATCTTCGCGACGATGGCCTTCAGGTCGAGCACACCATCGCCGAACGCTACTTCGGAGAGCAGGATTCCCTGGTCGTACAGGTCGACGCCGATGTCCTTGAAGCTGACGAAGATCGTATAGGGCGCCAGCGTGTCGATTGTCTGCATCGGCGTTTCGATTAGCGAAACGTTGTTGACCATGTCGAGGCACACGCCGACGTACTCGCTGCCGGTCGATTTGACCCAGTCGACCAGTTCCTGCGACCGCCAGCCTTTGTGATTTTCGATGGCCAGCGGCATCTTGTATTTGCGGAGCACGGGCTCGGCGATCTTGACGCCGGCTTTGCAGGCGGCGTCGAAAGCGTGAAACTCCTTGGCGTCCTTGAACTGTTCGTAGCGGCGGCCGCTGAACGGGTCGTGCACGCAGACCACGCGGCCGTCCATCTCGGCGCAGGCTTTCACCGCGGCCTCATACTGCGGCAAATCGGCGGTGGTGCGCGGCGTGCGCAGACCGATTGTCAGCCGCATGTCCCACTTGTTGATCTGGTCGCGGATTTTCTTCACGCCCGCGGGATTCAAGTCGCGGGGCAGGGAAGTGTGCGCCGCGCCGAGTCCCATGTCATGGCAGTAGGCGACGATGTCCCACTCTTTGCCGGCGGCCTGCGTGGCGCGGATGCGCGCGGTGAGACCCGGCCCGGCCGAGCCCATGTTTTTCATGACTTTTCCGGAGAAGGCGGCCAGCGGCGCGGCGGCGAAGGCGGTCTGCAGAATCTGACGGCGTGAAGGTTGCATCAGGGGCAATCTTATCACCGCGCCAGCCGCGCCGGAGTGAGCGGACTTAACCGATCTGATGCCAGTCGGCCTTCTGCCAGATCGGGTCGAAAACCTCGGCCAGTTTCAAGAACGGCGTCACGCCATCGAGGCCCGTGAGTTCGGCCGAGCTCTTGCCGGAAGTTTGCAAACCGCTGACCTGCAGATCAACGGGGACGCCGCTGACGCTAACGGTGCCTTTGCCGCTGATTGTCACCTTGGTGTCCTTCTCCAGGCTCATGACGATGAAGCCGCTTTTCACGCGAAGTCCCGTGTATACCCACTTTTTGTTGAGCTTCCAGTCCTTGCCGGGCTCGCGATAGAGCGCCGAGAGCGCGTCGCCAACCGGGTCGGTGTTGCGCATCTGAATTTCGTCATAGCTGCTCAGAAAACAAGCTATCGAGTACTTCGAGCTGAATTCGAGTGTGATCGACAACGAAGCGAGTCCCGTCTTATCCTTCGCGCCGACCTTCCAAGTACCCGTGCTCACGCCGTTGTCGAGAAACCAGCGCGGCGTTCGCGGAATGGTCTCAAGAACCGGGTCGGGTACGCCTTTGTTGACGTCTTTCAGCAATCCGAGTTTCTCGAAAAGGTCGCCATCCTTGGTTCCCCAGGAACCGACGGGGGCGTCGGTAAAGCTGTCGGATACAAACCAGCCATGTTGGCTATGCATGACGCTGGCGGTTTTATTGATTAGTGACATTGTTCTCCTCTTTCGTCACCGCGCTTCTTTTGCGGCGGTTCACTGAGTCAAACGAGTCACGGCGCGAAAACCGGACACGCCTTCGAATTATTTTTTCTCGACGGCCTCGCGCGTCCGCGCCGCGCTCGCCGCCCAGCGCGAGCCGGGAGCAAACTCGCGCCAATATTCATCGCAGCGCGCAGCGAGGCTGCGCGCCTTTCGCGCATCGCCCCGATGCGCCGCAACCCGCGCCAACCCGCACAGCGCGTCGGCGTGGGGCGGAACGAGTTTCGGCACGTTCTGTTCGTAGTAAGAGCGCGCCTTTTCGAGCGACGCGGCGGCGCTGTCGAAACGGCCCATCTCGACCTCATTCATGCCGATCTCGAACTCGCACTGCACTCGCTCCCGCTCCGAGCTTCCCGCTGTATGCAGTGCGGCGCGCTGGCGCGCGATCGCTTCCTCGTGTTTGCCGGCCAGCCGCAATGCGATGCCGTGCATGTACAGCACCGGACGTAACGCCGGGTCCTTCCTTGCGATGACTTCGGCGGTCAGCTCGTCGAGCGCCGTCAGTTCTCCTCGAAGCGCGCGCGCAAAGCCCGCGGAGGCCCTAGTGGATACCGGAACACGACCGGCGTATTGCATTCTTCGCTTCACGACCTCTTCCATAAGCGCCGAAGCCTTCTCTCCCTCACACGCCGTCAGGTGGGCCGCCGCTTGATTCTCAATCATCGAAACGTGCGCCAGCACCGCGCCCGCGTCGGCCGCAAATAACTCCGCGCTATGCGCATACGCCTCCGCGCCTTCGCGCAACTCGCCGGCTCTCAGAGCGTATCGCGCAAGATGACTCCAGTAGAACGCCACGGTCCGTGCCTTGCGGCCATACACAGCTTCGGCGTCGCGCGTCGCTCCGCGCAGCAGCGGCAGCGCCTCGCCCCATCGATTCATGTCGCCCAGGGCCATGCCGTAGGACATACGGGTGTCAAGCGCCGATGGGTGCTTCGGATCTTGATGAAGTACGTCGAACGTGATGCGATAGGCTTGACCGGCGGCGTCCAGCGCTTCTTTGAACCTGAGCGCCCGCTGATAGACGTAAGAAATATGAACCAGCAGCAACGTCATCTGCGCATCGGTTTCGCGCAAGTGCCTACGAGCCAGCGCCAATGCTTCCGTCGTAACCGCCTCCGATTCCGCGTTCTTGCCCAAAGCCGTCAGCAGCGACGACTTCGTCTCCAACGCGTGAATCAGATACGCCGGATCCAAATCCTTGCACGCCCGCATCGCGGCCAACAACTTGTCCATCTCCGCGTTCAGCGCTTCATCCGGCGCGCCGAACCGCCGCATTCCCAGCTCTAGAGAACGCGCCTGCAACGTCCAGTGGTGCGACTCGCCGAGTTTGACTGCCGCCTCGCGTGCCGCTTTCGATGCCACCCGCAACGCACTTTCGTTGTCTTGCAGTGTCCCCAGACTGGCGGCCAGAATACTGCGCAGCTCCGCCCGCAATTCGGGTCGAGAATCCAAGGATTGATCGAGCCGCGTGTCGGTTTGTATCAACAGTTCAGTTGCCGTCAGTGTGCGTGAGCCACTCGCGTATATGTTGGCGCGTTGAAAGATTTGTGTGAGGAATTCCTTGACGTCCTCGGCGCGGGCCTTCTCTGCCAGCGCCACGCGGTACTGCCACCACACCGCGGCGGAACCCAATAAAACCGCGGTCAACGCGATCGCGGCGGCCGCCGTAGCGATGGGATTACGGCGTGCAAGTTTGCTCAGGCGGTAGCGCCAGTTCGGAGCACGCGCTTCGATAGGAAAGCCGTTCAAGTATCGATCGAGATCGGCCGCGAACGCGTTCATCGTTGCGTAGCGGCGCTCGGGCCGCCGGTCGAGCGCCTTCTGCAAAATCAAGTCGAGGTCAGTCTTCCCCGATACCGGCGCGCGGTGCAGGACCGCCGCTTCAAAGGCTGTGCGATCCGTTTCGTACTCGGCGAACGGCCGCTTGCCGGTGAGCAGTTCATGCAGCACAACTCCGAGCGAATAGACGTCGGCGGCCACCGTTACCGGTTCGCCAACGATCTGCTCCGGCGCCGAATAAAGTAGCGTGAGCGCGCGCGATTTCTCCTCTGTCGCTTCGCCGCCCGCATGCATCAACTTCGCGATTCCAAAGTCCAGTAGTCGCGTCTCGCCCTCGGCGTTCACCAAGATGTTTGAAGGCTTCAAATCGCGATGAACGATCAACCTCGCATGCGCATGAGCCACCGCGCGCGCAACCGTCGACACAAGGCGCACCCGGTCCTCATCGCCCAATTGTTTCTCCGCGCAATAGCGGTTGATCGCCACGCCGTCGACGTACTCCAACGCCAAGAACGGATGCCCATCGCTAGTAACGCCGGCTTCGTAGAGCCTTGCGATGTTTGGATGATTCAGGGCGGCGAGCATGTCGCGTTCGGCGGCCATTCGCTCGCCTACACCCGCGAAATCGCGCGGCAGCTTGAGCGCCACCGTGCGGTTCAACCTACCGTCGGAAGGTTCCGCGAGCCACACCGTACCCATGCCCCCTTCGCCAATCTGGCGCAACAGGCGAAACGTGCCGACGACCTCCCCAGCTCTCCAATCGCGTGACATCGCGGCGATTTTCGGCATCGTCAAATCGCCAGCGGTCTTCGCCAGAAGTTCACGCAGGCGCGGCTTCAGTGGTTCGTATTCGCTGCTAAGCGAATCGATCCACCGGGCGCGCTCCGTCGCGGGCAAGTCCAATGCGCGGTCGAGCAAGTCATTGAGCGTAGTCCACGCCTTGGCGTCGATCTCAAACATCTCCGTTCAACGCGCCCGCCAGAAATAGCCGCGCCTTCTCCCAAATCCGCCGAACCGTTCGATCGGTGATGCCGAGCGCCTCGGCGATTTCAAGCTCCGTCATCCCCGCGAAGTAACGCATTTCGACGACCTCGACCATGCGTGTATCGACCTTCGCTAGATCGTCCAATGCACCGTGAATTCGCAGAATCTCCTCGACGCCGGTGCTTCCCGCGGCGCCCGTCGTGATCGTGATGTGTTCGCGTGCCGCTGCCGGTCGCCGCGCGATATCGACGATCACCGATCGCATCGCCCGGCTCGCGTAGCGGAAGAAATGGGGCCGGTCTTCGAGCCGCAGACCGTCGCGTTTCACGAACCGCAGAAAGCACTCATGCACCAACTCCGTTGTCGCCAAGCCGGCTGATCCACCGGGCCTCAGTCGGGCGCGCGCTATTTTTCGCAACTCGTCATAGCTCGATTCAAATAACGCCTTCACGGCTCCGTAATCTCCCGCCCTAGCGCCGTGAAGTAGCGTCGGAACACTCATCGAACCTCTAACATACGAGGGTTAGTTCGCTAAGTCAACTTTTGCCAGCGCTGCTTTGAGAACCGATTCCAGCCCGCTGTAATCCGCGCGTTGAAAGCTCAGATGCGACGCAGCGTAGACGGCTTCGCGCGTGACGCTGCGCCAGTGGAGCCGGTGGTTGCTTTGCAGCGCCACTTCGCGAATGAACTCGCGCTGCGTGCGGCCGTTGCCTTCGCGGAAGGGATGCACGGCGTTCAGTTCGCCGAAGTAAAAGGCGAGCCGCTTTAGAAACGTCGCCTCATCGGCGTCCTTGAGAAACCGCTCGGCTTTCAACTTGCCGAATAGTTCATCGAGGGACGGTTGGATCCCATGGACATAGGCGAAATAGAACTGTCCGCCGCGAGCGATGTCGACCGTGCGGAACTCGCCGGCCCAGTCGAAGACGTCTTGAAAAATGTGAGGATGGATGGCGCGAAGGTGGGCGGCGTCGAGGGCGCCTTGCACGGGCCGGTGCTCAAGTTCCGCGATTCTGCGCGTGGTCGCGACGCCTTCAAAGCGCGCCAGTTTCTCTGGGGTGCGATGGCCCTTTCGATTCCGAAGGATCGTCGTGCCTGGATAGACGTACGGATCAACCCTCTCGGGCAAGATAGTCGTCCACGGCGCATCCCATTTCTTCGAGCGTGAGTTCTCCCTCAACGTACCGCTCGAAGATCGCGAGCGCCTCCGCCGAAGGCTCCAACCCTTCGATGCGAACGCTCGCCAGCGCGTTCTCTATTTCAAGAGCGCGCTGTTCGCGAAGCGTATCAACCGCTACAGCCATACCTTTATTTTACTCCGCCGCGGGCTTCGGTTCGGGCTTCGGCGCGGGCGTTCGCTGAATCAACGTCGACGCCGGCGTCTTCACATCCACGGCGACGTCGAAGAAGTTGATCATCATCTCTTCCCACGACTGATCGCCCCAACGCACTTCCGCCTTCGGGTCCGGATTATTCTTGTTGTTCGGCGAATTGTCGTAGTAGTTGGTCGCCTCGATCCGCGTGCCCTTCGGGATTATCTTGCCCGGCGCGTATTCGTAATCGAGCTGCCAGTTGAAGTCGTACTTCGCCTCCAACAGTTTCTCCACTTCGCCCGTCGGATACACCGCGCGCATCTCGGCGTATTTGCCGCGCACATGCATGTGAGGCTGCAGATTGAGCAGTTCGACATCGGCGCCAAGCGTGATCGAGGCCGAAACCGGATAGTTCTCGGCGCCCGCGGGAATCACGAACTTGCCGTTCTGCACGGCGAGTCCGAACACGCGCTGCTTTGGCGTTTCCTTCGCAAACACGACGCCAATTTTCGAACGATCTTTCGCCGGTTTGCCGCTGGCCGTGTAGTGCATCTGGAAAACGATATCGGTGCCAGCCTTCAGCAACAGCGCCTGCCCCGGCCGTATCACGCGCGCGGGGGTTCCCGGCGCGTATCCCGTAATGCTGCCATTCGCGTTACCCTCTCCGCCGCCCTTCTTCGGGACGAATCCCTTGCCAACCGGATAGCTCGCGAACCACTTCGAGCCCGGCTCGCGGATGAACGCGATGATGTGATGAACCACGGAGCGATTGCCAGGCCGCGCTTCGGCCATCTGCACCCACTTGTCTTCGGTCAGGCCCGTCGGCACGATGAAATAGGTGTAGTCGATCGTCCCCGTCGCCGGCACGTCGAACTCTTCCGGCATCTCGATGACGAGATCGGGCTTGCCGATGCGCCAGCCTTCACTGAACACCGGATTCGGTTTCGCGTCCTTCGGATTTCCTTCGGCCGCGCCGCTATCGGACCACGTCGATATCGTCTTAATGTCGGCTTCCGACAACGACCAGTCGTTGACGAATTTGCCGACATGCGGATCGGCGAACCACGGCGGCATGCGCTTGGCGAGCACCGCTTCGCGAATCGCCTTCGCGAACGGGCGGGCGTCCTTATAGGACAACAACGCCATCGGCGCCGCTTCGCCCGGCCGGTGACAGCCCTGGCATTTGGCCTGCAAAATCGGGAGGACGTCTTTGTGGAACGTCACCTTTGCGGGCGCGTTGGCCGCGAATGCGCTGACAGTGAGGAGTAGGCCGATGGAAAACCGCATATGACCACGGTGTACCATGCGGCGGAGCGGCGGGTCAAATTCGGACTATCGGATGACGAACCTACGCCTTCACTTCCCTCGGCGCCGGCAGCTTATCCACAAACCCCGCCTTGTTCTTCTTCAACTCCGCAATCGCCGCCGCGCGCATCCGCAGCAGCCGCGCTCGGTGCGCGGGCTGAATCGCCAGATTGTTCAACTCGTCGGGATCGGCGTCCAAGTCGTACAGCTCTTCCAGATCCTCGATCATCGGCCGAATGTACTTGTACTGCTTATCGCGCAGCATCACGTACCAAGGCACGCCGCCGTGGAAGACGCCTTCACCCTTCGGAATGTTGTGTGTATCGGAGCCGTACTTCTGTCCCGTCGCTACGATCATCACCGGGTGCGGCCAGTTCATGTCCGGATTCTTCAATAGCGGCGTCAGATCGCGCCCTTGGAACTCCCACGGCGTCTTCAAACCAGCGAACGAATAAATCGTCGCCGGAATGTCGATACCACCCACGGGCGTCTTGCAAACTTTGCCGGAAGGCAGCCGCGAGGGCATCGAAATAATAAACGGCGCGCGGATGTTGGCATCATACGGCGCCACTTTCACGCCGCGGAATCCATGTTGCCCAAACGCTAGCCCCTGATCGGCGGTAAAGACGATGAGCGTGTTCTCTCGTTGTCCCGTTTCCTCCAGTGTCTTGATGACTTTTTCAATCGCTTCGTCAATCGCATTGACGCCCTGATGATACTGCCGCACCCACTCGTTAAACGTCTTGCCGCCCGCGACAGGCCTGCCGTTGGCGTCCTTGTTCCACTGCGAAATTTTCTGCGCCCAGTCGGGCTTGGTGGCGCGCGGCGGGAAGATGTCCTTCGGCGTATCGACATCCACGCCCGGATACGCATTCAGATGTCGCTCGGCCGGCGTATATGGCCCATGCACCGCGCCGATGCACATCCACAAGTACCAGGGCTTCGTCTTGTCGCGCCCTTCGCCGCGGATGAACTCGCTGGCCCAGTCGGCGTATTGATCGGTCGAGTAGCGCTTCAGAATTTCGGTCTTGCCACCGTGATAGGTGATCGGCTGATCGTAGTAGTAGTGCGTGCTCGTCTCGGTGAACTTCGGACGATTCCACACGAGTTGATAATCCCAGTCGCGCCCGAAGCCCGTGTCGGTGCCCGTGTGCCACTTGCCGATCTGCCCCGTGAAGTAACCTTTCTTGCGGAAATCGGCCGGCCAGAACGGACACTTCACCGGATCGTATTCGCAGCCCGGATACGGCCCTTCCATGCGCATCGACTCGGCCATGTGCGGATGACGCCCCGTCAGCAGCATCGTGCGCGACGGCATGCACCACGTCGAAATATAGGCGTGTTCGAAGCGAACGCCCTCGGAGGCGAGTTTGTCGATCGCCGGCGTCTTCACCCACTTGTACGCCTGCGGGTAGCAACTCACCGTGCGGTACGAATGATCGTCCGTGTAGATGAACAGAATGTTCGGCCGCTTCGGCTGCGCGAATAGCGACGAGCCGAGCAAACCGAACATTTCGCGTCTTCCAATACCTTTTGCCATGTGTGCTCCTGAATGAGTCTATTCTAAGAGACGACCTATGGCAAATTACACCATCCGCCGCGCCACGCCCGCCGACGCCCTTGCCTGCGGAAAGATCTGCTATGCAGCCTTCCGGAAGATCAACGCCGATCACAACTTCCCGCCTGAGCTTCCCATGGAAGAGGTCGGCATCGGCATCCTGTCGCATCTCTTCAACGCCCCCGGTTTTCAAGGATTCGTCGCCGAGTCCGATGGCGTAATACTCGGCTCGAACGTCGTCGACTTGCGCAGCCCCATCGCCGGCATCGGGCCCATCACCATCGACCCCGCCATTCAAAACAAAGGCCTCGGCCGCGCGCTCATGCAAGCCGTGCTCGACGAGGCGCGCGCCAACAATGCCGCCGGAATTCGCCTCATCCAATCCGCGTTTCACAATCGCTCGCTCTCGCTCTATGCCAAACTCGGCTTCGATGCCCGCGAACCGCTCTCGGTCATGAATGGCGACATCCCGCGAGCTGTGCCCGACGGTTGTAGCGTTCGCGCCGCGACGGCCGATGATCAACCCGCCTGCAACGAACTTTGCGAAAAGGTCCATGGCTTCGCGCGCTCGAAGGAACTCGTCGAAGGCGTCGAACACGGAACCGCGCTCGTTGTCGAACGCCACGCCCGCATTACCGGCTACGCCTCGGCCTTCGGCTACTTCGGCCACTCGGTCGGCGAGACGAACGCCGAAATTATCTCGCTGATTGCAAGCGCCAAGGATATCGGCGGCCCTGGCATTCTCATTCCCACTCGCAACGCGGAACTCTTCCGTTGGGCTCTCAACAACGGCCTGCGCGTACTCTTTCCGATGACGCTCATGTCGACGGGCCTCTACAATGAACCGAAGGGCTCCTATCTGCCTTCCGTCCTTTTTTAGGCCATGCTGACACCACTTCTCCTCCTCGCCGCCGCAGTCGACTACGCCAAGGACATCAAGCCGCTCTTCGCCGAAAAGTGTTCCGCCTGTCACGGCGCCGAATCCCGCATGGGTGCGTTGCGCCTCGACAACAAAGAGGCCGCTCTAATCGGCGGTCAGACCGCTATCGCAATCATCCCCGGCAGCGCCGTGCGCAGTCTCGTCTACCGCCGTATCTCCAGCACTAACGATGGCCCGAAGATGCCGCCCACCGGCCCTCTGACAGACGAGCAAGTCGATCTCATCAAACGTTGGATCGACGAAGGCGCGCACTGGCCCGATGACAAAGTGACGATTCAATCCGACAAGCGAATGCCTGCGCTGCTGGCCGCGATCCGTGCGCGCAAGCCGGTCGAAGTCGACGCCGAACTCGCCAAGGCGCGTGACGAAAAAGGCTTCACGCTGCTCATGCAGACGGTCCTTTACGGAACGCCTGGCGAAGCGGAATCGCTGCTTGCGAAAGGCGCCGATCCCAGCGCCGTCAGCCTCGCCGGCGTGACGCCGATATTGCTAGCGCTGCCCGACGTCGCGAAGATGAAGTTGCTTATCTCGAGGGGCGCCAGCGCGACAGGCAAGTCCGTCAACGGAACGCCCGCCATCACGCTCGCCGCCGGTATGTCGAACGGCGCGGCGGCGGTGAAACTTCTCCTCGACAACGGCGCGAAGCCCGACGATTCCCGCGATCCGTTTTCCGCCGCCGCTTCCATCGGCGAAGTCGAGACCATTCGCACGCTCCTCGCCAATCGCGCTACTCCGCCCGCCGCCGCGTTGCGCACCGCCGCGGGCGTCAGCTGCATCGAATGCATGAAGCTCCTCCTCGCCGCCAAGCCAACGCAGGCCGCCATCGACCGGGCTTTCAGCAGCGCGCTGGGCCGCGGCAGTTTCGAGGCCGTGCAACTGCTCGCCGAGACCGCCAACGTGAACGCCGCCGATGGCGAAGGCGTCACGCCGCTGATGCAAGCCGCCTTCCGTGAACCCGTCGATCCCGCCCGTGTGAAACTCCTTCTGGCCAAAGGCGCCGATCCCTCGAAGAAAAGCAAGGAAGGCAAAACCGCCCTTCAAATCGCCAAACAAAAAGGCGTGACCGAAGTCGTTAAACTCCTCGAAGCCGCCGGAGCCAAAGAATGAAAATCCTCTTGCTGAGCAGCCTCGTGCTCGCCGCTGCCGATCCGCGCAGCGCTGTCGAAAAAGCGATTCCGATCCTTCAGAAAACCGGCCCCATCTTCTTCGAAAAGACCGGTTGCATCGGTTGCCATCACAACTCGCTGCCGGCGTTCACGATGAAGGTCGCCCGCGAACGCGGCTTCAATGTCGACGAAGCGATCGTCAAAAGGATGCGCGACATTACCGCGCACTACGTCGACTCCCGCCGCGAACGCATCGTCCAAGGCATCGCTATCCCGGGCAATGAAGCTACCGTTAGCTACGTGCTCTTCGGTCTCGCCATGGACGACGCGCCGAACACCGAAGGTACCGATGCCGCGACGCGATATCTCAAGCTCAAACAGCAGCCCGACGGCGGCTGGTCGGTCCGCGGAAATCGCCCGCCGCTCGAATCCTCAAGCGTCTCGACGACTGCCATAACAGTCCGCGCACTCCGCGCTTACGACGCCACATCGCGTCCGCAAATCGACAAAGCCCGCGCCTGGCTCAACGCCGCTAAGCCCGAATCCACCGAAGATCACGCGATGAAAACGATGGGCCTCGTCTGGGCCTTCGCCACCAAGGCCGAGGCCGTCAAAGCCGCCGTAGCGCTGCTCGACACCCAGAACAAAGACGGCGGCTGGAGCCAAATCCCGTCGCTGCCGAGCGATGCCTACGCCACCGGCCAAGCGCTGACGGCGCTCTACGAAGCGGGGATTCACACCACCGATCCTGCCTACAAAAAAGGCGTGGCGTTCCTTCTGGAAACGCAAAAGCCCGATGGCACATGGCACGTCGTTGGCCGCACCAATAAGTTCCAGCCGTATTTCGAAAGCGGCTTCCCCCATGGCCACGATCAATGGATTTCGGCGGCCGCCACAAGTTGGGCCGCCGCCGCGCTCGCGCTCACGGAACCGAAGCGCTAGCATAAAGTCATGCACGTACCCCAGTCGTTTGTTGCGAACGGCGCTATCTTCGCGCCACGTACTCGCATAACGCCCGACGAGTTCTGGGATTTCTGCGTCGCCAATCCCGATGTGCGGATGGAGTTGACTGCGAAGGGAGAAATCGTCGTGACGCCACCAGCGGGATGGTCCTCGGGCTTTCGGGACATGCGAATTGCCAACCGGCTAGACTCCTGGGCGGAACGAAACAAGCAGGGCGAAGCAGGCGGCGCGACATCCTCGATCAAACTCCCCAGCGGCGCCGTCCTAACCCCCGACGCCTCCTGGATCTCCAAAACCCGCATCGCCCATCTCACGGAATCGCAGCGCCAGCGCTTCCTCCCCGCCGTCCCCGAATTCGTAATCGAAGTCCTCTCCCCTAGCGATAACCGCCGCAAGGCCCTCGCCAAAATGCACGACTGGATCCTCGAAGGCGTCGACCTCGCCTGGCTTATCGATCCCGCCAAGAAAACCGTCTACATCTTCCGCAAAGGCCAACCCGAACCGGAACGCATCGTCGACGCCGATTCGATCCAAGGCGAAGGCCCGCTGGCGACCTTCAAACTCAACCTCCGCGCCATCTGGCGAGGCCGCGCTTAGCTCGCCACAACGCGATAGAGTATGGGTATGCAATTCGTCGTCAACGACTGGCCGCTTGCGGGCCCGGCGCGCTTCGTGCCTGCCGCCCCAATGACCGGCGACGAATTCTATGACATCTGCGCCGCCAATCCCGGCCTTAACATGGAACTCACGGCACAACGAGAAATCGTTATCGTGCCTCCGGCTAGTTGCGAGTCCGACAATAGATCCAGTGAAATTGCCGCATGCATCCGGAATTGGGTTCGAGCGTCGGGCCAAGGACAGTTCTTCGGATCGAGTGCCGGATTTCGCCTTCCCAGCGGCGCGATCTTATCTCCGGACGCCGCCTGGGTTTCACCCGAGCGGATGGCTTCGATTCCAAAGTCCCAGCGTAAGAAGTACCTTGAGATCGCTCCAAGTTTTGTCGTTGAGGTAATGTCGCCGAGCGATCGTTTGTCGTCGGCCTTTGAAAAAATGCAATCCTGGATCGCCGAAGGCGTAGATCTCGGCTGGCTGATCGACGCGGACGCCGAGACGATCTATATCTTCCGCCCGGGTCGGCCCGACCCCGAAAAACTGGTCCACGCCACTTCGATTTCGGACGAAAACACTCTCTTCGGTTTCAGCCTGGACCTCGCTCCGATATGGGCCGGCCTCTAACCCCCGGCGCCAAACTTGGTCCGTACGAATTGATCGCCCCGCTCGGCGAAGGCGGCATGGGCGAAGTCTGGAAAGCTCGCGACCCCCGCCTCGACCGCCTCGTCGCCATCAAAACTTCCAAACGCCAATTCTCCGAACGCTTCGACCGCGAAGCGCGCGCCGTAGCCGCGCTCAACCACCCCAACATCTGTCAGATCTACGACGTCGGCCCCGACTACCTCGTCATGGAACTCATCGACGGCGAGCCGATCAAAGGTCCGCTCAGCGAAGACAGGGCCATCGAATACGCCGCGCAAATCCTCGACGCTCTCGAC